>JBKJRW010000227.1:0-5609 GCA_046593165.1 Gemmatimonadaceae bacterium | reverse complement strand
ACTCCGCTTCTTTCAGCGACTCCCTCACGGTCATCGCCTTGCGGTTCGCTCGGGTCGTTGCGATCAACTTCCCAAAGGACTTACACCTCCGAGTAAATGGTCATGCTGGGCACACCACAAGAAAAGCCGGCCCCTCGAAATCGAGGAACCGGCTCTCTTGTACCCGCCTGCCAGGTCTGAAGCCCCGGCCGACAGTGAGTTGGATCAGAAGGCTACTACGCCCTCCACCATGAACCCATTGAACTTGCCGCCGTTCCGAATGTCGGTCGTCAGAAAGTTGTTGTACTTCTGGGTCACATACTCCGCCTTGAGCAGCACGAGTGGCGTGACGAACCAGCCGCCACCGAACTGGGTCCGCTTGACGTTGATGTCGTTGGTCATGTTAGCCAAGCGGCCTGAGACGGTATTGTAGCGACCGCCGACATAGAGTCGCTCTTCGAAAAAGCGGTAAACCAGATCGGCCGCGTATTGTTTGATGTCACGGTCCTTTGTCTCCGCTGTCGCGCGGCCTTTGGCCTTCTCGATGATTCCAAAGATCTCAACTGGTCCGAGCTTTACGAACGGGTTGAGCTGGAACGCTGTGACGCTGTTCCTGAACCCGGGCTGGATGTTGCCGCTCCAGCGATCCCGCCCGACGGAATCCACCAGCACTTCATAGTACCGCGACCCAGCACGATCACCGCTGAACAGCGTCTGATTCGTCGACTTGTCGGTTGTGTAGGCAGAACCCGTGAGGCGAACACGGAGACTCTCGCTGAACTTGTTGTCGTAGCCGAGCTTGCCGTACTTCGCCCAGCTTCGTTTCTCGGGATCTGCAACGGCACCCTTCACTTCGCCGCTGCTCATCGCACCCATCGCCATCCACGGTCCCTTGCGGAAGTATATCTCGGAGCCGATTTCAGTCGTGAATGCATCCATGACGTAACTGCCGATGAACGGGTTGTACATCGCCTGGCCGTTGTCGGTGCGACGGAAATGCGCATCGCCATAGTTGTTCTCGAAGTGACCGACCTTGAGTGTCGTGTACTTCATGATACTGTTCAAAATCGGCAGGTCGATCGGCGATTTGTCTACCTGAAGGTAGCCGCCCTTGACCCAGAATTCATTGTGCCCGCGCGACGACATGTAGTTCTCGAGGGACACTCGGATGCCATCTGCCAGCTGGGCATTCACATAGAGATTCGCAGCCGCGAGGTTGAACCCTCCGCCGATATTGATGAGCTGATTGCGATTCTTGGTGCCGACCAGCTTGGGCGCAGCGGTATTCTTGTGATCGAGAGACTGGAACTGCTGCGTAAACGCTGCACCCCAGTTGATCTTGAACCCCGTGTAGGGGACCGAGTCATCCTTCGTAGACTCGAACACATTTATGCCACGCTTGTCGGCCGGGCGGGAAAACTGGATATCAATGGCTGGCGCCGTGCTCATGAACTTGCTGATCCCCTTCTTCTCCGTCGTCACCTTCGCGGTATCATCAGCGGGTGCGGCTGGAGCTTTGGTCTCGACGACCGGCGCGCTCTTGTTGACGGCGATCTGCGTCGGCTCCTGAGCCAGCAGCATCCCCGGGAAGGCAGCAACCATCGCGGTCACGATCAGTTTGCTAATACGGGCGGATCTCATCGTTCTCTCCTTATGCAGGAAGCGGTTGTGTGAGTACAGCATTTAACCCGCAGAATTACGGGTTCAGAACCAGGTCGAACGACACCGTTACCGGATCGCCAACCTTCATGGTGCCGAGCATAAGCTTGGGCGGCTTGACGCCGTACTCGGTCATCTTGAACTGCTTGCTGCCCTTGAACCGGATGATGCCGTTCTCGGCCGATCCCGTTCCGCGCAGCTCAATCGGATTTTCCTTGCCAGCGATCTTCAGCTTGCCTGTGATCTCAACTGTCGATCCCTGAACCCTATAGGAGGTCATCCGCCATGATATCTGCGGGTTCTCCTTCGACTTGAGCGCTTTCAGCATGTGCTCGTTCATGGTCTTGTTGCCACACTCGAGTTGCGCTACGGCTACGTTCAGCGTTGCGCTCTTTACCATGTCGGCTACCGCTGCGCCCGCCTTGGCGTCAACGGCAACGTCCATCTTGTTCGCGGTGCATTTGAACGAGCGAACCGTGGAGGTGCCTTCGAGCCAGAGACGGCTCTCTTTACCGAGGGTGTGGTTGCTCCGCAGGTCGCTCTGTGCGCCTACTGCGGCAACTGCGGTTCCGGCAAGTGCTCCGGCTGTTATCAGAATTCGGACGATTGCTTTCATTTCAGACTCTCTATGTCGGGTACGCAATTAAGGTACGATTGACAGAGAGGCGCCAATGTCGGGATCAACCGGATTTTTCAAGGGAAAGTCACGCCGAAATTGTGAGGGAAACCCCTACCTTAGTCAGGCTGCAGCAGCGCCATCCAACAGAAAAGGCCGGGATCTTTTTCGACCCCGGCCTATTCATCGCATCTCTACGACGCTGCAGCTATGTCGCCTGAGACAACGCTCCGTAAAGTGCTGGCAACAATCCGACGAGCCACAACACTCCCGCCACGATCGCCGCCCGTTTCATCGGAACCCGCGCAACGATGGCGATTCCAATCGCCGTGAGAACCACTGTCCATATCGTGAACGCGTCGAAGCCACCAAGCACCGTCGCAAGGACGGGATTCGCCGATTCGGAAAGAAACCTGGCCGGGCCGATGCTCACACTGTTGGCCGACGTGATCGATTCAGGAGACAGCAGCAATCCCTGCAACGCAGTGACGACTGTCTGCACAATTCGCGGAATTCCCGCGTAGGTAGAAATCATCATCGCCGCAGCGAAGATGACTTTTGTGTCGAATACCTTGCCGGCCAGCCAAATGAGCACGCCACCGATCAATGCGCCGATCGGCACGAATATTATCGCGCCAAATTTCGACGCTGTCTCCATGAAGCCGGACATCGACGAGAGTTGCTCCGCCGTCATTGTCGGATTTTTTGCCAGAGCCGCGGCCTGTTGCTTGGCCATGACGGCGTCCATCACCGGCGCCAGCCCGTTGTGCAAGGCAAAAGCGAGAATTCCAGTAACCACAGCCAGTACCAGCAGCGCCAGACCGAACTGCCCGTCACGCCGCCGCTCGAACACTGCCGAAGGCTGATAGAAAATATCGACGAAATCTTCCCATAGTCCCGGTGATGCGGGAGTGGGACTCGTGCTGACGTCTGTCATTAGTCGCTCCGGCCGATTGTCAGTGTCGCTCGATGATCGACCAGCACTCGGCATATCACCGGTCGAATTTCACGCCACAAATTACAACCTCAGCCCAAACCGCGCTCAGTCTTTCGAGTCGGGCGAAGCGACCAGTATCGGACACACGGCACTCCGCGCAATCGCGGTTGAAACGCTACCGAGCAGAAAGCGCTCGAGCCTGCTGTGTCCATGAGTACCGCTGGCAATCAGATCGGCACCCACTCTTGCCGCAAAATCGAGCACCTCCCCGGCCGGCTTTCCACTCAGCGCTACGGTCTCGATGATAACGCCTTCATGTACGTGTAGTTCCTCCAACTGGCGCCGGAACCACACCACGAGATCACCGGGAAACCGCCCGTCGCCGATCAAACCGGACAACGGCGCCTGTACGTCGAGCGGCGACTCTACGTGAACCATGTAGAGCTTCCCCTGATTTCCCAACAGCTCCAGAGCAATACGCGCCGCCCTCGTGCTCGAAGGAGAAAAATCCGTCGCCACAACCACGGAGTTCGGCCCCGACAGCTCGGCCTGAACCGCAAGCACAGGAATCGGCGACATACGGATAACCTGCAGCGTGGTTTCTCCGCCGAGGAGTTTGTCCATCGGCCCATGACGCCTTCTGCCAACAACTATCAGGTCCGCGTTGCGTCGCTCCGCCGCAGTCACGATCGCACGCGGTGCACGGCCCGTCACGACCTCATGCGTCCAGGTATTTCCGGGATTCGACTTCTCCAGAATCTCCCTTATCGCCATCTCTCGAATGTTGATCCTGAGCGATTCGATCTCGCTCTCGTTCTGATCGACCTCCGGACCAACCCTGTACGAGGCAAATGGGGGGATTACGCTCACGATATGCACCGCGCACCTGCGCACCGCCGCAATGGCGGACGCCGTGTTGAACGCGGCGATCGATTCGGGGGACCCGTCCACTCCGACAACGATGCCCCCCGGTGCGGTTGGCTCTACTTCCCAGCCCAGGCCTGATTTGAGCTCTGGTGAAATGGCGACGGTGGTCATGGGTATCTCGCGAAAGTATGTGAGGCAGGGTCTCAGAAAGCGAAACCGTCTGATTTGCATATCAAGTGTCCTCAGAAATCGCCGAGAGCGAAGTCAGCCGTTACCTGAACCTTGGTGGGGCGCGCAGCCGGTCCGTGTAGGCGAACCCACCACGGGAATTCGTCCAATCGCTGACAGTCCGGATGGTCGTTACCAACGATCATTGAGCATCTCAGTGGACAAAGGGGAGAAGTCATGTATCGCAACGTCATGGTGCCGGTTGACGGTTCGTCATTCTCAAGAGAAGCGGTACTCCAGGGTCTCCGCATCGCTTCCCGATGCGGGGCAACTCTCCGACTGGTTCGCGTAGCAGCCGCCCCGATCGCGCTCACCACCTCCGAAGGCATTGAGATCGAAAGCGAGGGGCTTCGCCAATTGCATGCGTCCGCGCTCGCTGATCTCTACGCCATAGCCGTGGAATGCAGGGCTCACTCGACGGTGAATGTCACCGCGTCGCTTCAACACGGCCCGATTGCAGATGCGATCATCGGTTACGCAAAGCGCCACCGTGTCGATCTGATCGTGATGCGAAGTCATGCGCGACGCGGGCTCGCTCGCGTCTGGCTCGGAAGCACTGCTGATCGTCTCATTCGAGATAGCGGCATCCCGGTGCTCGTCGTGCGGCCGCCCTCGATGGCTACCGGCCTCGAAAACGGCATCCAGTTCAAGCGCATCCTGGTGCCCCTGGACGGGTCAAACCTGGCCGAGCAGAGCCTCGCTTCTGCTGTGTCACTTGCGAGGATCGATGGAGCAACGCTGACTCTGGTTCGCGTTGTACCCCCATCCCGGAGGGAGGTCGGCGTGCTCGAATCTGACATCGGGCCGGCAAGCGCAGACGATGTCACGGCCGCTACCCGGTATCTCGACTCGCTGCTAACGTCCGATACAGATCGCACCCTCTCGGTCACGCGGCGTGTTGTGGTTTCCGACGACGTGCCGGCGACCATCATGCAAATGGCCGATACTGGCGAGGTCGACCTGATTGCAATCGCTACGCGGGGACGAAACGCCTTCGCGCGAGCAACTGGCGGCAGCGTAGCCGATCACATAATGCGCGAGTCCATCACATCGGTGATGGTGCTGCACCCCCCAGATACTCGGGCCGAAGCCGGAGCTTCGAGTCTGGAGCCATCAGCGCTCGGCAGTCAGCAAAGGTCAACTGAGACGATCGGACCGTCGAGCAGATAACCGCCTCAAGCTGATGGGGTGCTCGTCTATCTCCCATTCCGATTCGCGCCTTCCGCCCGGTTTTTTATCCCGAGCATCATCCCGCGCTCCATGATGAAGTGCGCCGGCTCGAATATCAGCAGTGCAGCCGGCGTAATAGCAATGCCCGGAACC
>JBKJRW010000062.1:0-7517 GCA_046593165.1 Gemmatimonadaceae bacterium | reverse complement strand
ACCGCTCTTCTGTGCGCACTCGGAATCGCGATCGCGTCGGTTGCGTGTTCGGAAACCGATGCGGGTGTCACCATCAAGGTGAAGGCAAAGTTCGCCGCTGACGACACCGTCAAGGCCTACCAGATCGATGTGGATACGGCCAACAAGGTCGTCACCCTCAAGGGGAACGTTGAGACGTCGGCCGCAAAAACGATGGCTGTCCAAATCGCACGCGACACTGAAGGTGTGGCGAGCGTTGTTGACGAACTTACGGTCACGGCCAAGCCGATGGCAACAGTTGATACACCCAACCTCCCGAACCCGTCGGATGTCACCGATCCAGCGATCACCGCTGCGGTCAAGACCAGATTGCTGGCGGACCCGGATGTCGCAGGCCTGAAGATTGATGTCGATACGCAAAGCGGCATGGTGACGCTGACCGGGACAGTCAAGACCGCTGCCGAGAAGGCGGAGGCGATGAGCATCGCGCGCGACACCACGGGTGTGAAGGGCGTCAACGACAAGCTGACGGTGGGGCGCTAAGCCCGTCGATGATGAGCAGCTTTGGTTTCGTGTAAGGCATCAGCCGTTCGGTGAGCTGGCCATCGGCTTCGGCTTTCGCCAACGTGATCAAAATGCGCGCCGGTCGGGACCTTCCGAAGATTTGTCTCGTCCGGCATGGGGAGACCGCTTGGACGATCAGCGGACAGCACACCGGCCGAACTGATATTCCGCTTACCGAGCGGGGCGAGCGCGATGCGCAGGAACTAAGCGCGCGGCTGCGGGGCATGACCTTCGGCACCGTGCTCACCAGCCCGCTGCAGCGGGCACGGCGAACGGGCGAATTGGCAGGGTTCGGTGCACACGCAGAGGCCGATGCCGATCTACTGGAGTGGGACTACGGCGCGTACGAAGGCCTGCGCACGCTAGACATCCGTGCCGAGCGCCCCGGCTGGCGTCTGTTCGAAGACGGTTGCCCGAATGGAGAAACAGTGGACGCGGTGGGCGCCCGCGCGGACCGCGTGATTGCCCGGATCCGTGCGTGTGCGGGCGACGTGCTGCTATTCGCGCACCGAGACATTTTTCGCGTCCTCGCGGCCCGCTGGCTTGGCCTCGCCGCACGGGAAGGCCGCTATTTCTACCTGGCAACGGCGTCGGTGAGTTTGCTGGGCTATCACCATGATCTGAACGAGCCGGTTGTCCACCTTTGGAACGATGCCCGGCATTGAGGGGGAGCCTGTGCGCTCTGCCTGCCTGTGCGTCATGATCGCGTCGGTGGCAGTCGATACAGGGCGCCGGGGCGACACCAGATGTTCAAAAGCCTTCAATGAAAACCAGCGTCATTGACGTGCACGACATGCTGTCGGTCTTGAGCGTGGGCGATGTGGAGCAGCGGATTCGCCAGGTGCCAGGGGTTGGCAGCGCAACCGTAAATTACGCTGCGGGAAGCGCTACCGTCCGCTACGACGAAACCCGACTCGAGATCGCTGATATCAAGTCGGCCGTGCGACGATCCGCGTATCAATCTACAGGCGAGCGCTTGCTCCAGCCTGGTTAGACGTTTTCGTCGTTCGGGCCGAGGCGGTCATCACCCGCACGATGGTCATTTCCGCACGGGTCAGGGTGCCGGTCTTGTCCGAGGCCAAGCAGGTGAGCGAACACCAGCCCGGCTCGCGCAGGACGGCCCCAACGAACTCCGCTCTGCTTTGACCATCTCTCGCGTTCAGGACGGCGCGCTGGGAACCGCCTTGGCTTCCTGCACATAGCTGCTCGGCGAGGGTGACGCCGTCGGTTTCGACAGTCCATACGGGCATCGCGAGATCGCGCCGAGTGAACCTGCGGCGGCGCTCGCGGTGGGATAAAAGGTGCAGCGGTTGGCGAAGCACAACGCGATCGTCAAGAAGCTTTCGTCGGCCAAGGAGGAGCCGACACCGCTGGAGAAAGAAATCGGACGCATCGGGCGCAGCCCTTCCAGTGATGCTGAGGAGATACACATGATTCGTAAGCTGAAATCGGGCGAGTATCGCCTCTACTCGCGAAAGGTCGAACCGAAAAATGGCAGGCGGCGGAACCTCGGTACGTTCAAGACTCGAGGCGCCGCGGAGAAGCACGAGCGGGCGGTGCAGTTCTTTAAGCACGGATAGTGACAGAAAGCCCTCCCGTGACGGTCTCGAACCGCTATCGGAGTCGGCGGTCCGGTGTCGATGGCGGCGGTGCGGGTGGCTCTGGCTCAAGAGGGAAGGGATTCGTCGGGGGCGGATCTGGCGGTACCGGCTCCGGCCGCGGCCCCGGCCATGGTTCTGGCGGCTTGTTCGGACCATCGTGACCGCTCTCAAGTGTGGGAATCAGCATCATCGGCTCAAATCGACGGTACTATAGAACGTCGGCCATCCGGAGGAATTGAACGCGACCTCAGCTCAAGCCGGCCGCTCTGATAGGACGCGACGGCCAAGGACCGACATTGCCGCAGGAATCGTGGTGGCTACTCCAATGGCGACCAGCGGTCAGACCGACAGCTCGTCGTCGAGACTCAGGAATGCGGTCCGCCAAGAGCAGTCCAAGCCCAAAGGCAAGAGCGGCGCGCGTGCCGATGACAAACCCGAGCAGTGGCGGACTCAAAGACGAGATTCATGTCGGCCTCCGTAGTCGTTTGTACGCAACGAACATGCTGGCTGCGCCCGTTCTCTCGTTGAGCTCGAGTCGAAGGAAACGCGCGTCTTCCAGCGCACCAAGGACCACCTCACACACCGGGTGATCCAGACCGGATAACCTGGCGGCGGCGGTCAACGTCAGACGCGCGCCTGCAACCTCCAGGAATAAGCCTTTTAAGCGCTGGACTCCTTCGACACCTGCGGCCGGCTTTCCATTTCGTTCCGTATCTCCCGCGTCAAGACCGTCGTGGCCGGGCGCCTGCTCGAGGTGCCGACCTTCGTGAAACGCGTCGTGCTCGATCAGTGGTTCCTGCACCGTCAAGACTGGCGCTCGGAAGGTGATGGACGGGAGAGCCCATGCAGTATCCGATGACCTTCACGTGTGTTGGCCGTCGCTGAAGCAGCGAACATGTAGCACGGCAGCTGCCGGTCAGAATGTATAGGGAAGGGTGTTCGATGGTGACCTCTATGAGGCGGCGCTCGGTGTCGTGGGTCGTGTTCGCCGCTGTGATGGGCCTCGCCGATGTGCTCCTGATAGCCTGGTGGGTCCGCAGCGGGTGGGGTATGGCGATGAGCGGCGTGGTGATCGCCGGCCTGATCGTGTTCGTCGCGTGGTCGCTCCGGTGGTCGCTCCGTCCGCCGCCGTGAAGAGCGTGCGCCGCTTCGGAATGACGTCGCCGGCTTCGAGATCCTGATACTCCAGGATGATGCGCTCGGCACTGAGGCCGTCGAACTGCACAGTCCGCCTCGGCGATATCCACCGAGCCCGGCATCGATCTCACCCTCATCTCCCGCCACCTCGAGCAAATCGGCGACCAGCGACCAGACATTGCCGAGGATGTCATCTTCATCGTCGAAGCGCGTGGCGTCCGCCACCAGCCGGCGACCTCATCCGCTGATTCGTCGCAAAAAAATTACCCTTTGTAAACATTTGCAGGCCGCTGCGCTCGGCCTTAGGGCGTATTGTCGGAATCGAGACCACGGACAAGCTGACCGATCGCAGATCGTCGCGAAGGTGAAGGAGCACTACGGGATCGATTGCTGAGACGATTGGCCGCCGTCTCGGTCTTCAAGCAGGAACTTTCCGAACTCGCGTAATTGTCTTTAGTCGCTGAACGCCCGTGCCAGCGTTCTGTGGCGTTGGTAAGCGTTAGCAATTTCTCGGTTGTTCGGTCATCCGATCCTTCCGCTCAGACACGGTATACTCGCCTGAAAATAGGTCGAACGATGGCAACACGAACCTGCGCCAGCGGCAACCGAACGTTTGAAATCACGTTGTCGGGAACTCCCATAATAAGTGACTCATCGTGGACCGTCGAGCACGTATTCGACAAGAGCCTCAATCAAGAGATTGACGTGCCCGGGATAAAGAGCATAGTGGCATCGACCGAAGACGCCGCGTTTGTACGTACCTGCGACCATATCGATAAGTGGTTCCGGTCCCAGACCTGACGTCTCAATCCGCCGCGCCAGCGCAGGTGGCCGCTGAGCGTCGACCAGAAAGCGCAATCATGCGCTCCGCCAGGACAGGGTGATCGTTCTGGCGGGCGGCGAATTCCAGTACTGCCGTGATGTCTTCCGGTTCGAGGTATGGGTAGTCGGCCAGGATCTCTTTCCTTGTCGCGCCGGCGGCCAGAAGGTCGAGCACGTCCTGTCCTCTCCACCGGCCGGCTTGGCCGTTGACAGAGCCATTCTAACGCTTTCAGCAGTTTCGCTCCGCTATGTGCCCGTCTCGCAACCACCCTACCCAGCTCACCGGAGGTGCCGATGTTTGACGACCGGTATGTCCCATCCCACTACCAGAGCTGTCAGTCGTGTAACATTGTCTGCTCGGTCGCTGACGGTTTTCGACGAGATTGCGCATGAAATTAGAGGCGATCGAGCGACCACGTCAACTCGGACCGTACGAGGTGTTTCTCGTCGCTGAACCGGACGTCATGAGCTACTCCGACCCGCAAGAACCGAAGCCGTCCTCCACACATGAATCGCGCACCAACGCCAACGGGAGGCGGTGAATGCCTCGTCCCGCCGTAGGTCTCGCGCCTGCCGTCTGGATCGTTGCCGTGGTGGCGATCGTGTTTCTACTGAGGGCAGCCAGCCAGCTCCTCATTCCGATCGTCGTGGCCGTGCTTATCAGCTATGCGCTCGAGCCGGTCGTCGCATGGATGGCGCGGCAGCACATACCGCGCACGGCAGGCGCGGGTCTTCTCCTCGCGCTTCTCCTCGGGCTTTCGGGCTGGGGCGCGTACAGTTTGCGCGACGACGCCCGCCAAGCGATCGAAGCCCTGCCAGAGACTGTGCGCCGCGCCCGCGAGCTGGTCTGGCCACAGAGCGGATCGAGCCTGGGTCGCCAGGTTCGCCAAGCCGCCGAGGAGCTTCGAGGATCGCAGTCGGCCGACCAGGCAAAGAAGCCAGTCAACACCGAGCCTCCCCAGGAGACGCCTGCCGCTGGATCGATGAGCGAGTGGGTGCAGCGCGGCGTCGGTTCGGTGCTGGCCCTGGCAGGTCACATTACGGTCGTATTCTTCCTCGTGTTCTTCCTGCTCATCTCGGGCGATCACTTCAGAAAGCGCATCGTGGAGATTGCCGGCACGCGCCTGGAGCGGCGACAGATTACGGCGACCATCATCGATGACATCAACGCACAGATTCAGCGATTCCTGCTAGTTCAGCTCGTCACCGCGGCCGTCGTGGCGCTAGCGACGTGGATGATCCTCGCGTGGATGGGAGTCGCTCAGGCCACCGTCTGGGGCATTCTTGCGGGCGTCTTCAATTCGATACCCTATTTCGGTCCGATCATCGTGTCTGGCGGCCTGCTGCTCGTAGGACTGGCGCAGTCAGGCGATCTGATGCACGCGATCAAAGTGTCGGGTGCGGTCCTCGTCATTACCTCGCTCGAAGGCTGGTTGCTGACCCCGCCTCTCCTGGGAAAGGCGGAGCGCATGCACGTGGTCGTGGTGTTCCTCGGAGTACTGCTGTGGACATGGATCTGGGGACCATGGGGAACAATCCTCGCCGTTCCGATGCTGGTGATCGTGAAGTCTGTCGCCGATCGCGTCGACGTATTGAAGCCGGTCAGCCGGCTGATGGCTCCCTGACACATCAGGTGCCCGAGCGAGCCGACGTTCATCGCCAGGGTCACAACCACCCCTTCGTGAATCCCGCGCGTCGCAGTCCCGTCACCACGTAGGGGCACGCGCGCATCAGCCGCCAGAGGAAATCCGAGCGGTAGTTCTCGCACATCAACACGACCGGACCGAGGTTGATACCGAAATGGTAGGGCGACGTCCAGCCCTTATCACCGTCGACTTCGTTCGCAAAGGTCAGGTTGAAGCTGCACCGCAAACAGTACTGTCCGGTGATCTGTGGATACACGTCCTGAAAGTGCTGGACAGTTGGCAACACAATCTCCGGAGCGAACGGCAACGACGCGATTACGGCCCACGGCGCGACCGTCCCGTCGTCTGGGCCGTAGGGTGCGCCGCGGGCGACATAGCCGAAGAACGATCGGTCGATGCTGCGGATCTTGCGCGTCGTCCATCCGGGTCCGTCGCTCGCGGTCAGCCCCCAGAAGGTCGCACCGTAGCCAGCAAACTCGAGCGGGTTTCGGATGGCGTACTCCCGCTGGACATAGGTGGCGCGGCGGCTGTTCTCGCAATAGTCGATGCCCTTCTCGCGCGCGAACGCATCCTGGATTCCGCGGAAGTCCACCCAGGCATGCGAGTACTGGTGGATGAAGAGCGCACCCCCATAGATGAATTCGTAGCCGTAGATCTCTTTCCATTGGTAAGTCGAGGCCCAGGCGGCATAGCTCTCTGCCGGCAGGGGGTGTGTCGGCGAGCCCAACCCAAGGACGTAGAGGAGCACGGCCTCGTCATAGCCTTCCCATCGGTACGATAGAAATCCGCTCTCCGGCGCCCAACCGTGAGTGACCGTCGCTTTGCCGTTGCACGCCCAGGGCCAGTCGACTCGCCGGTAGAGCGCGTCGGCCAACGTGCGAATCTCGCGCTCTCCTTCCTCGTCACGATCGAAGTACGCCGCGGCGGCGAGCATGCCGGCGAGTAAAAAGGTGGTATCGACGGTCGACAACTCGCAGCGGCCGGCTCGCCGTCCGGTGGTCATGTCGAGGAAGTGGTAGTAATAGCCTTTGTGCCCAGTCGCGTCCGGCGCCGCGCTTTGGGGACTGGTCCAGAAAAATCGCATCACCGCCAGCGTGCGCGCGATCGCGTCCGCGCGGGTCATCCAGCCGCGCTCGACGCCAACCGGGTAGACCGCCAGCGCGAAGCCCACGGCCGCGATACTGGCAGGAGCACCCGGCTCAGATCGGTCTGCGACGAGACCATTCACGGGGTTGGTCTCATGGAGAAAATATTCGAAGGCGTGATGCTGCAACGCGTCCAGCCTCGTCTCGCCGAAAGCTGGTGGCCTCACTGGGGACTGCCGCGGTTCGCTCATCGGTGTTGCTCTTCCTCGCCGTCCGGCGCCACTGGCCACCATCGTCGTCCGCTGCCCTCCAGGAGTGTGGATGCCTCCGCGGGTCCGTCGCTCCCCGCCGCGTAGACGGAGCACGTCACCGGCGGCCTGGCGAGCGACTCTGACGGCACGGCTTGCGCCGTGGCGGTCATGCGGTGTCCGCCGTCGCGGCTTTGGCCACGAGCGCCGGCCAGTCCGAATGCACGAATCCGGCCTCCGGCCGATCGATGCGCTGATAGGTGTGAGCGCCGAAGGAGTCGAGCTGGGCCTGCGTGAGGTTCTGCGGCAGCCGGGCCGTGCGGTAACTGTCGAAATCGGAGGTCGGGGTCGAGCAGCAGGTTCGGCAGGTCGGGGACGCTTTCGAACGCCCGCATGATCGGATCGAGCAGGCGCGCGCGGATAATGCAGCCGCCC
>JBKJRW010000146.1:0-3058 GCA_046593165.1 Gemmatimonadaceae bacterium | reverse complement strand
CACGGCGACAATTAACTCGACGAATATCACGCTGACCCCGACGGCCGGAGGGGGAGCGGTGGCCGCTGCGGTCACGTGCAACAGCCCGTGCACTATCTCGACGCTCGCTCCGACAACTGACCTGTCAGGCACCACCAGCTACACGATCACGGTGACCACTGGCGTCACGGATATTGCTGGGAATGCCCTCGCCGCAAACTCCACATCGACCTTTACCACGATTCCAGATACTACGTCGCCGACTGTGATTTCCCGCACGCCGACGGCGGCGACTGGAGTGCCTGTCGCGACCACAGTGACATTCACGTTCAGCGAGAACATGAACGCGACAACGATCAATGGCACCACGGTTAAACTGGACCTGACAGCTGGCGGTGTCGTGACTGGATCGGTGACGTACGACGCAGGAACCAGAACGGCGACGTTTACTCCGAGCGCCAGTCTCGTGCCGAGTACGAGCTACACGGCGACAGTAACGACCGGGGCAACGGACTCGGCCGGCAACCCGCTTACCGGAACATTCAGCTTCACCTTCACGACAGCCCCCTAGGCGATGACCGCACTCGGCGCGGGGCTCGCGCTCCTCGTCGGGTTCGTACTCGGCCTCCTCGGCGGGGGTGGGTCGGTGCTCGCGGTTCCGATCCTGGTTTACGCGCTGCACGTGCCGGTCAAACCCGCGATCGCGACCAGCCTCATAGTTGTGGGGCTGGTCGCTTTCATTGGGTTTTTATCGCACGCGCGGCAGGGTACTGTGGCGACGAAGGTCGCGCTTGTGTTCGGGCCATTCGCTGTCGTGGCGGCCTACGCTGGCGCACGGATAGCCGAGCACATTCCGGGTGAAACTCAACTCATCATCTTCGCGGTCGTTGGGTTAGCCGGATCGGCGATGATGTTTCGCGGCACCTCGAGCAATGCACCGACGGAGGATCCTGCCGCTTATCAGTTCGTCCCCAACCGAACGACCGTCGTGCTTCTCGCGTTGCAGGGAATCGCGGTCGGGCTTCTCACCGGAATCATCGGAGTCGGTGGCGGCTTTCTGATCGTGCCGGCGCTGGTGTTGATTGCGAAACTGCCGATGCGGTTGGCGGTCGGCACTTCGCTTCTCATCATCACCATGAATTCGCTGAGCGGATTTGCCGGCTATGCGGGTTCGGTCGCGATCGACTGGTATCTCGTTGCGTGGTTCTCCGCTTTCGCTGCGGCGGGAAGTGTGATGGGCACGCTGGTCAGCAAGCGAGTGCCCCAGCGCAGGCTCAGGCAGGTGTTCGGAGTTCTCCTGATAGGCGTGTCGCTTTACGTACTTTACAAACGATGACTGAAAATCAGATCCTTGCTCACCCGCCCGAGACTGTCGAGGGTTGGTACTGTCTCCACCAGATATACCGGCGAATTCCGGGTGCCCTTGTCGATAAGGACGAGGATGCGGTGATCGGAATCGATTTCCGGTCGCTCGCGCCGGGAGAGGGCTGGTCCGCGATGGTCGGACTTATTGGATCGACCGCCGATTTCATGCTGATACATTTTCGTCCGACGCTGGATGAGATCGCCCAGGTGCGAGATGGATTGTCGGTGCTATTCGCCGAGATGCCGTTCGAGCTTGTCTACGGGTTTCTGAGCGTCACTGAAGCTGGTTTGTACCACATTACCGCAGAACTCGCCGATGCGGCTGTCGCGCGCGGCGGTGAGTTCGGAGACCAGGAGTATCGAGCGTCGATTGCGGCGAGAGTCAAGGCGGAGAGCGAGGCCGTGCATATTCAGCGCCGTCTATATCCGCCGCTGCCGACAGACATGCCGTATGTGTGCTTCTACCCCATGTCGAAGCGCCGCGAGCCGGGGCAGAACTGGTACACGCTCCCGCTCGCGGAGCGCAGTCGGCTGATGAGCGCCCATGGGCTAACCGGACGTGCGTACGCCGGCCGGGTCCAGCAGATCATCACTGGCTCGATTGGCTTCGACAAGTGGGAGTGGGGTGTCACCCTCTTCGCGAAAGATCCGCTCGATTTCAAGAAGCTGGTGACCGAGATGCGGTTCGACGAAGTGAGCGCGAAGTACGCCGAGTTCGGCGACTTTTATGTTGGCCGGCTCAGTCTGCCGGAGAAAGGATAAGGCTTGCGAGACTACCCACCGCCGAGGGATCACCAGGAGTCCGGCTGCGTATGCCGGCGCGCGCGAAGCGGGGGGGGGGAACTGCAGGGCCTGCTATTCCGGTGGTTTTTGCCTTGGCGGCGCGTAACCGCGGAAGTGGCCCGTGTGGTGCCACGTCTGCGTCATCGACCACTCCGTCTCGTCGGCTGGCTCCGTGAGCCCGATCTTTCGCACGTCGATGCTTACCGTTCCGTCGGAGCTTACGGGATTGTAGATGTTGACGAATCTCTCTCCAAAGACGATCTCGTGCGGCTTGTAGGACGTGCGAGCATGTACCATCTGCGAGAAAGTCTCATCTACGCCTGAGAGGAGAACCAGGAACTCCGCGTCACGGTCGGCGAGATCGTGTTCGGTGAGGCCCCACATCGGGCTCTTGTCGTCGATAGGGTGGACAATCGTCCAGCTCAGGGGGAAGAAAACGACGCGCTTGCGCTCGAGGTCGAGCTGGTCGTAGCGGCGCGACTCGCCTTCCATGCGGCTGAAGAGGACCTTCGCCTCGAGCTCAATGAGCTGGTTGGCGCGCGTGTTTGTGAATCGAAACATGAAGCCAGTCTTGTCGCGATAGGGGCTCACGATTGCGCGTTCGCTGAAGGCGATTGCGGCGGTGGGCCGCGAGAATCGCGCGAAGAGAATTCCCGTGCCGAGTGCGAGCATCAGCAAGCCGGTGAGCGACTCCATGGTGACGATTACGTTGGCCGCTACGCCGACTGGGTAGATGTTGCCGTAGCCGATAGTGCCGATGGTTTCGACGCTGAAGAAGAAGGCGCGTCCGAAAGTGCCGCCGAACAATGCGGCGTCCTGTCCGCCGATCGCGCCGGGGCCGCATGCGAGGTAGGCGAGGGCGAAGATGACGTTGACGACCAGGTACCCCGAGATGACCGTCGCGAAGAACTTCTTCCACGAGAGCGTGAGG
>JBKJRW010000058.1:0-6126 GCA_046593165.1 Gemmatimonadaceae bacterium | reverse complement strand
CCACCGTCGCCGCCAACTCAGCAGCCTGGGCGCACAGGCGCGCAGTCTCGAGAGGAGCCTCCGCCGCACCAAGCAGCGCCTTGGTGATCGCTTCGGAACGCATCCGCGCAGCCGACTCCGGTTCCTTCGGCAGCTTGTACGCTTCAGCAACTGCTGCATATGCATCGGCATCGCGCTGTACGAGAAGCGACAAGGATTTCACCAGCGATTCGGCGTTCGCAGCGATACTGGTCATCTCTGGCTCCACCGCAACATACTTCTTCTTCCCAATCGTCAATCCGGCAACCATCCTGATGAGCGCCGCAGCCAATGCCCCCGCATACGCCGCAACGCTGCCACCACCGGGAACGGGATCAGAAGATGCGATCGCGTCAAGAAACGCCTCCGGAGTGTCCGTCGATGACCGGCCTGTGAGAGAAGACGCGGCCAAATCGGCTGACGCCCGCATCGCCCGCGACACCTGCCGCTCGAGCACCTGGTCAGGCGTGAACTCCCGGAGCTTGAGATGATTCCTTGAAGCATCAAACAATACACGCTCCGGGACGAGCCCGATCAGCTCGCTCCATGTCACCTCGACACCCGCTTCGCGCGCCTTCTCGCTGATGAAATCGAATACGGTGTGCAACGCCGTCTGTTCGGTATCTACAAGATTCATCGAAACCTGCGCCTGCCCGTCAACCTCCATTCCGAGGCCCTTCACCGCCTTGAATCCTCCGGACGATTCCCGCACCTGCTTCGCGATCGCCTTCGCAACAGCAAGGTTGGATGCGTCGCCGAGGTACACGTTGTAGGCAACCAGAAACGGCCGCGCCCCGATCGCGACCGCGCCCGCACTGGGATGAATCCTGTTCGGCCCAAAATCGGGCTCTCGCTCGGGACTCGTTCCCAGTTCGCCGGCCAGACCCTCGAACTGCCCGCGGCGCACGTCCGCGAGATTCCGGCGCGTCGGTCGCGTCGCTGCTCGCTCGTATAGATAGACAGGAATCTCGAGCTCCTTTCCAACGCGCTCGCCTAGCTGGCGTGCAAGCTCGACGCAATCTTCCATCGTCGAGTCCTCGAGCGGCACGAACGGAACGACATCGGCCGCTCCGATACGAGGATGTTCGCCCGTGTGCTGCCTGAGGTCGATGCGCGCCGCCGCCTCGCGAATCCCTGCGAACGCCGCTTGAACGACATGCTCGGCGGGTGCAACAAACGTTATGACTGAGCGGTTGTGCGATTCGTCCGACGACGCGTCGAGAATTGTCACACCCTCCACCGCTGCAATGGCATCACGTATGGCGCCGATGACCTCGGGCCTGCGGCCTTCAGAGAAATTGGGAACGCACTCGATGAGTTTCATCAGAAGATCTAATTGTCGGCGCCGGCGCTGTGAAGCGCGCGCAAGAGCCATTGGTGAATGTCAGGATTGCCCGCCACGACTGGGCCCCGGGCAGGTGATGAAGGTGAGCCCGACATGTCAGTTACTATCCCGCCAGCCTCCCGGATGAGGAGTATTCCGGCCGCTACGTCCCAAGGTGCAAGCACGAGTTCCCAGAAGCCATCGAACCGGCCGCATGCAACATCGGCTAGATCGAGCGCGGCCGATCCAGCCCGGCGCACACCCGCGGTATGCCGGCTCACTTCGACGAACTGCTTCGCATACGCTTCGAGAAGATCCGGATTCTTGAACGGAAAGCCGGTGCCGATCAGGGCCCGCGACGGCACCTGGAGGTTCGATACCGATATGCGTTCACCATTTAGAAAAGCACCACAGCCCACAGTTGCCGTGAACATGTCGCCTCGCGGCACGTTGAGCACCACACCCGCAATCAGATCAGACCCGTCGAGCACTCCGATCGAAACAGCGTAGTGCGGAAATCCGTGCAGAAAATTCGTTGTGCCATCGAGCGGGTCTGCAACAAAAGTAAGGCCTTCGCGGGACAGGACGCCGTCGGGACTGAGTTCCTCGCCAAGCATCGACGCATCGGGGAACTCAGCCATCACCACCTCGGTGATGCGAGCCTCCGCGTCACGGTCAACCTCCGTCACGAAGTCGGCTGCGCCTTTCTCGATCCAGACGAGTGATGACAGTTTCGACTCGGCAGCCCTGATACCTTCAGCGGCCGCCTGCGCCGCCCTGACAGCAACTTCGGTCGCCCGCCTGGACACGGACTCATTCAACATGGCGTGTCAGTGGTGCGCTGGATTTGCGGACTCCTTGTTGATGTTGCGATGGTGCATACTCGAAACACAAAACTATGCCTCTCTGACCCCTCTCACCTGCGATTTTCTACGTTGGCTAGTTTTTCTGTTGCTTGCAGCGCGTTCCTCACCCTCGTTAACTTCGCCCGATGTCATCGTCCCGGATATTCAGCGGCATTCAACCCTCAGGCGAGCTGCACGTCGGCAACTACCTGGGCGCCATCAAGAACTGGGTCGTCTTGCAGCACCAGTACGAATCGTTCTTCTGT
This sequence comes from Gemmatimonadaceae bacterium, assembly GCA_046593165.1. Lineage (GTDB taxonomy): Bacteria > Gemmatimonadota > Gemmatimonadetes > Gemmatimonadales > Gemmatimonadaceae > UBA4720. Next base: position 3,673 of record JBKJRW010000058.1, on the reverse strand, counting down.
ATAGTGGACTACCACGCCATCACAGTGCCGTACGAGCCGGAAGACCTGCGCCGCCGCACGCACGACATGGCGCTGTCACTGCTGGCTTCCGGAATCGACCCGTCTGCATGCACGCTCTTCGTGCAATCCGCAGTCCCGGAACATACCGAACTGGCCTGGATATTCAACACGGTCACCCCGCTCGGCGAACTCGAACGCCAGACGCAATTCAAGGACAAATCGGGCCGTCAGGAAAGCATCTCGGCCGGATTGCTCAACTACCCTGTGCTCCAGGCTGCTGACATACTGCTCTACAAGGCAGATCTCGTCCCGGTTGGAGAAGATCAGGTGCAGCATCTCGAGCTTTCGAGAGAAATTGCCCGCCGTTGGAATGCGAGATTCTCCCCCGGGTATGCGACATCCGAATCGGCGAACCCGGAGACAGCCATGCAGGTGGATGGTGGCGCCGCCGGATTCTTCCCTGAGCCAAAACCCTTGCTCACGCCGACGCGGCGCGTGATGGGACTCGACGGCAAGGCCAAGATGTCGAAGTCGCTTGGAAACACGGTGGGGCTGCTTGATGATCCGAAGGATGTATGGGAGAAACTGCGACCGGCGGTTACAGATCCGAAGCGCGTGAAGCGAACGGATCCAGGCACTCCCGAGGTCTGCAACATCTACCACCTTCACAAGGCGTTCAGTCCGCCTGAGACGGTGGAGCATGTGGCGGTGCAGTGTCGGTCTGCGGGCTGGGGTTGTCTCGATTGCAAGAAAGTGTTGCACGAGTCGATGGAACGTGAACTCTCGCCGATTCGCGAGCGTGCAGCCACACTGCAAGCGGATCCTGGCTCGCTTGCCGAAACCCTCGCTTCGGGAGCCGAGCGTGCGAGAGTGATCGCGAGCGAGACAATGCGAGAGACGAAAGAGTTGATGGGGCTGACCTAAGACGCCGACTTCCGGATTGTCGGCGCGCGCCCGCGAGATTGTCGTTCATTTGGCCGGGGGACCGCGCTTTGCGGGAAGCGCCGCCGAGGCAGACGCGCGAAGGTATTGCTCCCGCATGCTTGCTGCGGCGGGGCTCGACGTCTCTGAGCACCCGTTCGAGTTTTCATCAATGCCGGCCCAGTTTGGCCCGCCGATTGGAGCGGGATGCATGTCTATCGCGCTTGTGATCGCTCATCTGATGATCAGTCACAGTTTGCCCGGCGCCGCGCTTGGAGTGCTTGTCGCGGCGCTCGTTTCACTCCGCGCCGCGGGAAAGTGGCTGGTGGGCTCTGGCGTGTCGATAGCACCGTGGAGCAGAATCTCGAGCTCGAATCTTGTCGCAGTGCCGCGGGGGACGGCTAAGCCGCCGGAGATCTGGCTGGTCGCGCACCTCGACACCAAGTCACAGACGATACCGATGCTCGTGCGGGTCGCTTCCGTTGCCGCATCGGCCGTGTTCGTCACAATCACGGTTGTCGTGCTTGCTGGAATTCTGTTGGCAGGCGCACCTGCGACGTGGGGATTCGCGCTCCCGCATGAGAGCGCAGCGATTGGAGCCGCATGGCTCGCTCCATTGTTCGCTGCGGTCTCCTTGATTCCGCTGCTGATGTGTTTCATCGGCAACAGGTCGGCCGGCGCACTCGACAATGCGAGTGGAGTGGCATCCGTCCTCATCGCCCTCGAGATGATTCGGGACCGGGAAAAAGTGGGAGTGATTATTACGAGCGGTGAAGAGCTTGGACTCGCGGGCGCGCGCGCGATCGCTGCCGAGATAAGGGCGACGGGAATCGCCCTCAATTGCGACACGATCGATGACCGTGGCCGCTTTCTCTGCATGACGTGGGGCTCGATGCCGGAACGATTGTCGACCGCGCTCGATTGCGCTGCGAAGCGTACGGGGATCACAATCCGAAAAAGCCGAATGCTCCCCGGAATTCTCGCCGATAATATCGCGTTCACAAGCCGGGGCTGGGACTCGTTCACGCTGAGCCGCGGAAACCTCGACACCCTTGCGCGCGTACATACTTCCAGTGACCGGGCCGAGGAAATTGATGGGACCGGTATCGTGATCGCCGCGACGCTGCTGGCGGCAACCGCAGAGGAGCTTTTCTGATGGGACTTATCCTGCTTACGCTGGTGCTCCTGGTATCGCTTGTCCTCATTGTCCTTGGCTTGCCGGGACTTTGGGTGATGATTGCCAGCGCCGTGGTTTACAATCTTCTCGTTCCGCCGGGCCCGATAAGCTGGATCACGATTGTCGGTATTGCCGTGCTCGGAATAATCGCTGAATACATCGAATTCACGCTTTCGGGGAAATACGCGCGCAAGTACGGTGGGTCCCGGCGGGCGGGCTGGGGAGCGATGATCGGCGGCATGGCGGGAGCTTTCCTTGGATTTCCCGTTCCCATCATCGGGCCTCTCATCGGCGCATTTGTCGGGAGCTTCGCGGGCGCGCTTGTCGGCGAGCTGAGCGTTGGTTCCGGTGCAGCGGCGTCAACTCGCGCAGCTACTGGTGCAATCATTGGCCGCGCTCTGGCTACCGCGATGAAAATGGCGGTGGGGTGCACAATCGCCGCCTGGATTTTCTTTGCTGCAATCGGGTAACCTCGCCACAGAGGCACAGAGACTCAGAGAATGCAACTCGGGCGTCCATTGAAATTTGGGGCGCAACGTCGGGTCGTGATTGACACCACGCACTTGAACCCTAGATTGACTCTACGCCCCGGCTCACCCGCCGGGGCGTTTCCTTTTTACGGAAGAAACACCGTATGTTCGATTCTGATACGCGCACCGTTGTGATCGTCGGCGCGCAGTGGGGGGATGAAGGGAAGGGCAAGCTCGTGGACGTGCTGGCAGAGCGCGCCGACTGGGTCGTGCGTTACCAGGGCGGTGCTAACGCGGGTCATACGGTTCATATCGGCGAGAAATCAGTCGTCCTTCATCAGATCCCGAGCGGAATCCTTCAACCCGGTGTTCGCTGCGCGATCGGCAACGGAGTCGTTCTCGATCCGGAGACACTCTTCACCGAGATCGACGAACTCATCGCCGACGGAGTTGATGTGCAGGGTCGCCTCTACGTGAGCGACCGAGCGCATCTTGTGCTGCCATACCACAAGCTCGTCGATTTGCTCAGCTCGGCCAGTCGTGAAATCGGCACCACCGGCCGCGGTATCGGGCCGGCATACGAGGACAAGGTCGCCCGTCGCGGCGTGCGGGTGCTCGACCTCCGTCATCCGGTCAGGCTTCAATCGCTAATCGAGCGCGGTGTTTTACACGCCAACGCGCTTCTGGCTTCATTCGGAGTTCCAGAGCGCGCGAATGTAGATACAACGATGGCGCTCCTCGAGCGGCTCGCGCCGCGCATTCTTCCAATAACCGAAGACGTCGGGCTCGTCATTCACCGGGCGATTCGTTCGGGCGCCACCGTTCTCCTCGAAGGCGCCCAGGGATCGCTGCTCGACGTTGATCACGGCACGTATCCGTTCGTGACATCGAGCAATACAACGTCTGGCGGCGCGGCGATTGGCGTAGGCATCGCACCCACAGCTATCCACGCGGCGCTGGGAATCGTGAAGGCGTACACAACCCGCGTCGGCAACGGCCCGCTGCCAACCGAGCTTGCCGATGCCGAAGGTGAAGAGATGAGACGCCTGGGGAACGAGTTCGGCGCGACGACCGGGCGTCCAAGGCGATGTGGCTGGTTCGACGC
>JBKJRW010000018.1:0-68911 GCA_046593165.1 Gemmatimonadaceae bacterium | reverse complement strand
CCGCATCGTCGCCGGCAGCGTGCGCGCCGCCAGCGCGAGCACGAGGAGCGTCGTGACTATGATCAGGTCGATCCTGGGATTGCCTCGTACAGCGCGCGCCACGGTTTACCTCAGGTCGCCAGAACCGACCAGTATTTCGCCTCGTCATCGAGGATCCGGCCGGTCCCGCGAACGACGCAGGTGAGCGGATCCTCATCGACGTGAATCGGAAGTCCCGTTTCCTGGGACAGTAGTACATCGAGCCCGCGAATTAGTGCCCCTCCGCCGGTCATCACTATTCCACGGTCGACGATGTCGGCGGCAAGCTCGGGAGGAGTTATCTCGAGCGCGCGACGAACGGCGTCGACGATCTGCTGAATGGGCTCCTGCACCGCGTCGCGAATTTCGGCCGAGTGAATGCGGATGCTCTTCGGAATGCCCGACACGAGATCGCGCCCCTTCACTTCCATCTCCCGCTCCTCGCCGATCGGATAAGCCGACCCGATCTGGATCTTCACCTGCTCGGCGGTGGATTCACCGATCAGCAGATTGTAGTTCTTTCTCATCGACTGGAGAATTGCCATGTCGAGTTCGTCCCCGCCTGTCCTGATCGACGTATCGCTGACGATTCCGGACAGCGCGATGACGGCAATCTCGGTGGTCCCGCCACCGATGTCGATCACCATGTTGCCAGTGGGCGTCTCGACCGGAAGTCCCACGCCGATCGCAGCCGCCATCGGTTCGGCGACCATGAACACTTCCTTCGCGCCTGCGCCGAGTGCAGAGTCACGCACCGCGCGCCTTTCGACCTCGGTAATACCCGATGGCACGCAGACGATCACCCGCGGCTTGACCTTGAAGACATGATTCTCGATGATGAGCGCAAGGAAATAGCGCAGCATCTTTTCGGTCACTTCAAAGTCGGCGATGACGCCATCCTTCATCGGCCGCACCGCGATCACATTCTCAGGCGTGCGGCCGAGCATGCGCTTGGCCTCGAGTCCAACACCCTTGATTTTCCTGGTCTCTCGATCAAGCGCCACAACCGAGGGCTCGTTGAGAACGATCCCCTGGCCCTTCACGTAAATGAGCGTGTTGGCGGTGCCAAGATCCACCGCGATCGCGTTCGCGGGGAAGAGTGAAGTGGTCTTGAAGGGCCAGCGCATGTTATTCCGGTGTTAGTTCAAAAAAGAATCGACGTCTTTCAATGGCAAGCCGAATGCCTCGGCGACAGCGGGATACACAATATGTCCGTCGATGATGTTGAGACCCTTGCGAAGCGCGAGGCTGTCCGTGCACGCCTTCTTCCAGCCGAGGTTGGCGAGCCGAAGAGCATATGGGAAAGTCGCGTTTGTAAGAGCGAGCGTAGAGGTGCGGGGAACGCCGCCTGGCATATTGGCGACACCGTAATGGATAACACCATCCACCACGTAAGTGGGGTTCTCGTGCGTAGTAGCCTTGATCGTCTCGACACAACCTCCCTGGTCGATGGCTACGTCCACAATTACTGATCCCGGTTGCATCGTCTTCAAATCCTCGCGGCGGATGAGCCGCGGAGCTACCGCGCCCGGTATCAGCACGGCGCCGACGACCAGATCCGCAGTGGATATCTGCTCCAGAATATTGTGACGATTGGAATAGATAAGCGTCACGTTGGCCGGCATCACATCCGAGAGGTAGCGCAGCCGCTCGAGCGACAGGTCGAGCACCGTGACCTTGGCGCCCAGCCCGGCCGCCATCTTCGCGGCGTTGATTCCGACTACGCCGCCACCAAGAATCACGACCTTGCCCGGCGCTACGCCGGGAACGCCGCCAAGAAGAACTCCGCGCCCTCCGTAAAGCCTCTCGAGGTACTTGGCGCCTTCCTGCACTGCCATGCGGCCGGCAACCTCGGACATCGGTGTCAAGAGAGGCAGCTCGCGCGTAGGCAGCTCCACGGTTTCGTAAGCGATGCAAACCGCGCCGCTGTCCACATGGGCCTTCGTGAGTTTCTCGTCGGCGGCGAAGTGAAAGTACGTGAACAGTGTCTGCCCCTTCCGCATCATCGGCCACTCGGGAGCGATCGGCTCCTTGACCTTCATGATCATCTCCGACTCAGCCCAGACAGTTGCCGCATCGGGAGCGATCTCTGCCCCGACATCCACATAGTCCTTGTCAGAGAAGCCGCTTCCCTCACCGGCGCCCAGTTGAATCAGAACGCTGTGGCCTGCGGCGACGAGTGATTCGGCGCCGGCAGGAACAAGCGCGACACGGTTTTCATTCGTCTTGATTTCCTTCGGAACTCCAATTTTCATTGCGCGATGTCGTGTTGAATTTGAAATATGGCCGACGCGCTCAGAACGCGGCGCGCGGACCGAGGCTTACAATCGTCTGTAACTCTGGAGAAAAAAACTCGCTGCACACTTCTCTGACGGTTTCTACGGTAATCCCGTCCACGATCGCGAGAAGTTCGTCGACGGTACGATACTCCTCGTCATAGAGCTCCACACTGGCGGCCCTGTACATTCGCGACGAGACGCTTTCCAGCGACAGTGTAATCTGCCCCTTTAGCTGGCTTTTTCCAGCGGTCAGCTCATCATCGGGAATCCCCTCGGCCGAAATCTTCCGGAGCTCCTGGAAGATCGCCTCGCCAGCTTCGGACGCAGTTTCGGGGGCGGTGCCGACATAAATCCCGTGATCTCCCGAGTCCCGGTGAAATGACTGGAAGGTGTAGACCGAATAGGCCAGGCCGAGATCCTCGCGAATCCTCTGAAAGAGTCGCGAGCTCATGCCTCCGCCGAGGAGCATGCCAACGAGGCTCAGGGCATGGCGCCGTGGATCATCGTGCGGCACGGTAGCCGAGCCAAGCACAATGTGCGTCTGGGCGCCTTCACGGTCGACATGTCGCACTGTCCTGGAGGCCGTGACTGCCGGAGGAGGCGAAGCCGGCCGGTCGCTTCGAGGCGAAACCTCAGACCATCCGGATGAGTCGAGCACATCAACCAGGTAATCGTGGTCGACGTTCCCCGATGCCGCGACGACGACGTTGCCAGGGTGATACGCGCGGTCGTGCAAGGCCCTCAACTCGACGATACCAAGCGAACTCACGGTATCTCTCGTCCCGAGTATGGGATACCCGTGAGGGTGCGAGCCCCAGAGTTCGGCGCCGTGCAGCTCGAACACCAGGTCGTCCGGAGTATCGTCGACCGTGTTGATCTCCTCGAGAATCACTTTCCGCTCGAGATCGAGATCCGACTGTCTCAGGAGGGGGTGGAAGATCAGGTCGGCGAGGACATCGGCCGCAATCGCGACGTGCTCGTCGAGAACGCGTGCCTGATACGATGTATGCTCTCGCGACGTGTATGCGTCGAGCGAACCACCCAGTGTCTCGAGCGCCAGCGCGATGTCCTTCGCCGAGCGGGTGCGAGTACCCTTGAAGACCATGTGCTCCAGCAGGTGTGATACACCCATCTGGTCTGGCATCTCGTTGAGCGATGCCGCCCGCACCCACGCCCCCAAAGCAACCGACCGCACTCCCGGCATGTGTTCCGAGAGTACGGTCAGCCCATTGGCGAGAACGGTGCGGCGAAGTCCTGCTTCATCCTTCGTCGCGAAAGCGCTCACTCGCGGCCGCGACCCCCGCCGGTGCGAGGCGCGCGGCTGCGCGGCCGGCGAGGACGATCCTCGCGCTGTCCGCCTGCCTCGGCACCTTCAGCGCCAACTGACTCTTGCTGCTCGGCCGGCGCGCCGTTGGGGCGGGGTTCGCCGGATTCGAACGGCGATGCTCCGTCGCCAGCTTCTGCCTTCGGAACAAGCGCCTTCATTGACAGGCGAAGGCGTCCGCGCTCATCGCGCTCGAGCAGCTTGACCTTCACCCGGTCGCCCTTGGATACCACGTCCTCGGTCTTCTCGGTGCGGCCGTGCTTGAGCTCGGAGATGTGAACGAGTCCTTCGGTTCCCGGCATGATTTCGACAAAAGCGCCGAAGGCCGTCGTACTCTTGACCGTTCCCTCGTACGTCTCTCCAATGATCGGCTCGGCGGTGAGGGCCTGAACCATCTGGCGTGCACGCTCCATCGCCTCGCCACCCACTGCGGCGATAGTCACCAGACCAGAGTCGTCAACCGTTAGCTCGGCACCCGTTTCTTCCTGAATGCCGCGGATGGTCTTGCCCTTGGGTCCGATCAGCTCGCCGATTTTCTCGGGGCTGATGTTGATCGTCACGATACGCGGAGCGTAGGCGGAGAGATCCGACCGCGGCGCAGCCAGCGCCTTGTTCATTTCGCCAAGGATGTGCAGCCGTCCCTCGCGAGCCTGGTCGAGCGCTTCCTTCATGATATTGATCGACAGACCCTGAACCTTGATATCCATCTGGATGGACGTGATTCCGTTCTCGGTTCCGGCGACCTTGAAGTCCATGTCGCCGAGGTGATCCTCGGTGCCGAGGATGTCGGTGAGGATGGCGTACTTCTCGCCTTCCTTGATGAGACCCATCGCCACTCCGGCGACTGCGCCGCGAATCGGCACACCGGCATCGTACAGGGCGAGCGATCCGCCGCAGACGGAAGCCATGGATGAAGAGCCGTTCGATTCCAGAATGTCGGAAACGATGCGGATTGTGTACGGGAACTCCTCGAACGGCGGCAGAACGCTCTGCAGCGCGCGCTCGGCAAGGTTGCCGTGACCGATCTCGCGGCGGCTTGTGCCGCGCATCGGGCGGACTTCGCCGGTGGAGAATGGCGGGAAATTGTAGTGGAGCATGAACGACTTGGTCGTCTCGCCCTTGTCATCGATCGAGTCGAGGCGCTGGACATCTTGCGCCGTGCCGAGCGTGATGGCGACGAGCGCTTGTGTCTGTCCGCGCGTGAAGAGAGTGGAGCCGTGCGCGCGGGGGAGCACTGACGTATCGATCGTGATCTGCCGGACTTCACGCGGGCCGCGGCCGTCGACGCGCTTGCCACTGTCGAGAACCTGGGCGCGAAGGCTGTTGTACTCGGCGTCGCCGAGGAGGCTGGAGATGTCCTTGCCGTTGTCGGGAAATTCTACGAGAAGCTCTGCGGCGACAGTCTTCTTGACTGCCTCGACGGCTTCGATGCGGGTGTGCTTGTCGGGCTGGTTGATGGCTTCGGTGATCTTGCCTTCGGCGAGCAGCTTGACGCGCTTGACGAGGCCAGCGTCTGGCTCGGACTTCTTCCATGCCATCTTGGGAGCGCGGCTCTCGGCGAGCATCTCTTCCTGGAGGGCGATGAGCTCCTTGATGCCGACGTGCGCGACGTTCAGCGCTTCGAGCGTGTCCTCTTCGGTTACTTCGATTGCGCCGCCTTCAACCATCATGATCGAGTCACTGGAGCCGGCGACGACGATGTCCAGGTCGCTGTAGGGCAGCTGCTGGAATGTCGGGTTGAGGATCCAGTTCTCCTGCATACGTCCGACGCGGACTGCGGCGATAGGTCCCATAAACGGGATCTTCGATGCGTTCAGCGCGTAGGAAGCGGCGAGGAGGGCGATCACGTCGGCATCATTTTCCTGATCGGCGGAGATGATGTAGATGAAGACTTGAACTTCGTTCTTGAAGCCTTCCGGGAAGAGGGGACGAATCGAGCGGTCGATGATTCGCGCCTTGATGATCTCGGAGTCGTGCGGCCGGCCTTCACGCTTGATGAAGCCGCCGGGAATCTTTCCCGCTGCGTAGGTCTTCTCGCGGTACTCGACGAGGAGGGGGAAGAAGGAGAGCGGGCTTTCGTTGTCGCTGACGGTGACAGCGGCGAGTACCATCGTGTCGCCGAACTGTACCAGGGCAGACCCCGAGGCCTGCTTTGCCATTCTGCCGGTTTCGATGATGAGCTTGCGGCCCGCGAATTCGCGTTCAATACGTTGCATCTTGCTTTGCCTTTTTCTTTTTTCTAGAGAACACAAAACGCGCGCGGGCACGAATGTGCGCCCGCGCGCGGGACAACTTCAGAAAATCCGGCTGCTAGTGACGGAGACCAAGATCTGCGATGATCTTGCGATACTCTTCGACATCCGTCCGCTTGAGGTAATCAAGCAGGCGACGGCGACGTCCGACCATCTTCAGCAGGCCCTGCCGGCTGTGATGATCCTTGGCATGGGCGCGGAAGTGATCGGTCAGGTAGTTGATATTCGCGGTTAGAATCGCGACCTGTACCTGTGCCGACCCCGTATCGGTGTCGTGCGTGCGGTACTTCTCGACTGTAGCGGTTTTCTGAAATGCCATGTTGCTGTGCTCTCCGCGCGCGATGCGCGCTGGTTTTCTTTGGAATTGTCGTAAGCCTTTAAAACTACCCGACTTAGGAGCGCCTGTAAAGTCGTGACCGGCGAGGAATTACTCCGGGGCTGGAACGTCTGAACGGCCCGCAGTGCGGGAACGGCGATCAGGGAGAACGGGGAGCCTGGAGAGTGGGTGGAGACATCTCTCCGAAGGCTCCGCCAAGACAATTCGTTTCTTTTTATTGGATACAACAGCGCCTTCGCATAAATGTCTCCCAATCTCCTCTGACTCCAACTCCTCCCTCACGGGCCGTTGTGGGTTTTAGACAACTAACACCAGAGCACATCGACGTTCCCAGACCTCAGCCGCCTGATTTCGAGACACCCCGCGTAGTGGCTTCAACCCGCCCGTCGCGAAGCATCAGTTCAAAGCTCTCGCCAACCGCGAATTGCTCCGCCGACGCCAGCGTCTCCCCGCTCGCTCCGCGCGCAACCGCGTACCCCCTGGCGAGCGTCGCCAGCGGACTCAAGGCATTCAACCGTCCCGCCATTCCGCCCACGCTCGCCCGACGACGCTCGGCAGCGCGCAACGAAGCTGATCGCATATCGCGCGCGACGGTTCGCAGGTCCAGCGCTGCAGTTTCCGTGCGACGCTGAACTCCTCCGGTCAGGCGGCGACGCTGCCCGACCAGCGCAGCAAGCATTTCGCCGACCGCAGGGATCGCCGTCTCGGCGGCCGCAGATGGCGTCGCCGCACGAACGTCCGCGACGAGGTCGCAAATTGTCGTGTCGATTTCATGGCCAACGGCAGATACGACCGGTATGAGGCACTCCGCAACCGACCGCGCGACACGCTCATCATTGAACGCCCAGAGATCCTCACGCGAACCACCGCCACGGCCAACGATGAGAACATCTGCCCTTCCCCAGCGCGCAATTCTGTCGATCGCTGCGCAAATCTCCATCGGCGCGTTCTCACCCTGAACGGCTGTCGCCGATACCACGATCCGCAAGCCCGGACGCCGCCTTCGCGCAACCGCAATGATATCGCGCAGTGCTGCTCCATCAATGCTCGTGACCACGGCAACAACGCGTGGGTAGCGCGGCAATGGGCGCTTTCTCTCGGGCAACAACAGGCCATCAACGGTAAGGCGCGCGATAGTCTGCTCCATTGCCTTCCGCCAGAGGCCGTCTCCCGCCGCCTCCAGACGCGAAACGCGAAGTTGTATCGAACCCTTCGCCGCATACAGGGTCATCTGGACCTGGGCGAACACCTGCATGCCATCGTCGGGCGGAGCAGGAATGCCGCGCTGGTCGCTCGCCCACACAACGCACGGTATCTGAGCAGACGCATCGCGCAGGCTGAAGTACCAGTGTCCGCTGCGATGCGACTTGAAGTCGCCCACCTCGCCACGCACCCAGAACCGGCCGAAGGAGCTTTCGACGAGGAGCTTGGCGGCGTCGTTGAGTTCGCTGATCCCTATCGCTGTTTCGCGCGATCTCCCCGGCGCGTCGGGCGGTGCGGGCGCGTACGGTGAAGCTACAGAATCGAACGACAGATTCTGGTTCCGAAACTTCATTTCGACGCCGTCGGCCGTCGGGTGTCACTCTTCGCCGCCGCGAAGGCCGAAGCCGCACGAACAGTGTTCGAGATGAGCATCGCAATAGTCATCGGGCCGACACCGCCGGGCACTGGCGTGATCCTCGATGCGACCTCGCTCGCCGATGCATAGTCAACGTCGCCCGCCAGCCGTTGCCCGCTCGCGGTTGACGCATCCGCGATTCGATTCATTCCCACGTCTATGACGACGGCCCCTCCGCGAATCATGTCGCCCGTCACCAGCCCCGCCCTGCCCGCCGCCACAATCAGTATATCCGCGCGCCGTGTGTGGCCCCCGAGGTCGCGGGTCTGGCGATGACAAACTGTAACCGTGCCGTTCGCACCAACGGCGTCCTGCATCAGCAGCGCCGCCATCGGCTTGCCCACGATGTTGCTGCGACCCACGATCACGCACTCTGCCCCGCGAGTTTCGATGCCCGACCGCCTCAGCATTTCCTGAATTCCGGCCGGCGTGCAGGGAACGAATCCATCGCGCTCGCCAATCAGGAGCTTACCGACGTTGACCGGGTGGAATCCATCCACATCCTTTCGCGGATCGATTCCACGAATCACGGCATCAGTATCGAGGTGGGCGGGAAGCGGCATCTGAACGAGAATGCCATGCACCTGTGGATCGGCGTTGAGAGTGCTCACGGTTTCCATGAGCTCATGCTGCGAGGTGGTCGCAGCCATGCGGAGTGTAACGCTGTGCATGCCTGCTTCCTCGCACGCATGTCCCTTGGAGCGAACGTAGACAGCGCTCGCGGGATCGTCGCCAACCAGCACCACTGCCAACCCGGGGCGCACCCCGCCCGCGATCAGCTCAGCTGCTCTCCCGGCGGCTTCCGCGCGAATCGCGCGGGCGATCGCCACGCCATCGATGATCTCAGCGGGCAAAATCCACCGCGCGTGTCTCGCGGATGAGGACAACCTTGATCTGCCCGGGGTACTGAAGCTCGGCCTCGATTCGCCGCGCAATCTCTTCGCTCAATGTCGTCATGCGGGCATCGTCCACGTCGTCCGGGGTAACGATCACGCGCACTTCGCGGCCCGCCTGAATCGCGAAGACTTTTTCCACGCCGCGGTAGCTCGATGCGATGCGCTCCAGACCTTCGAGCCGCTTGACGTACGTCTCGAACGCTTCGCGACGCGCCCCCGGCCGAGATCCCGAGATCGCGTCGGCCGCCTGCACAAGCACGGAAATCTCGCTCTCGTGAGGAACGTCATCGTGGTGGGCCGCAATACAGTTGATGACGAGCGGATGCTCACTGTATCGCGTCGCGACCTCGACGCCGAGCTGCACGTGAGTACCTTCGTGCTCGTGCGTGAGAACCTTGCCCATGTCGTGGAGCAGCGCGCCCCGGCGCGCCATCGCCACGTCGAGACCGAGCTCGGCGGCCATGATGCCCGCGAGCCACGCAACTTCCTGCGAGTGGTTGAGGATGTTCTGCCCATAGCTCGTCCGCCACCGCATACGTCCGATGAGCTTGATGATTTCGGGGTGCAGTCCGTGGACGCCGCTGGCGTATGCAGCTCGTTCGCCGGTATCAATGATTCCGGCATTTACTTCCTCGCGCGACTTGGCGACGACTTCCTCGATGCGGCCCGGATGTATACGTCCATCAGCGACGAGCTTTTCGAGCGACAGCCTGGCCACCTCGCGGCGCACCGGATCAAAGCACGAGACGACCACAGTATCGGGAGTGTCGTCGATGATCACGTCAACGCCGGTCGCTAGCTCGAAAGCGCGGATGTTCCGCCCTTCACGTCCAATGATGCGACCCTTCATCTCGTCGTTCGGTAGCGCCACAGCCGACACTGTTGTTTCGGCGGTCTGCTCGGCGGCAATACGCTGGATCGCCAATGCAATGATCTTCTTTGCTTCGCGGTCGGCGTTCTTCTTCGCCGCTTCGCGAATGTCGCGGATTCGATTTGCCGCGTCGGCCTGAGCTTCGTCGGCGAGGCGCTGGACCAGCTCGGCCTTCGCTTCCTGGGCGGACAGTCCCGCCATCTGCTCGAGGCGGCGCCGTTCATCGGCGAGGAGCCGATCGAGCTCCTGCTCACGCGAAGCCAATGCTTCCTGCCGCCGGCCGACGTCCGCCGCTCGTGTCGCAGCTTCTTTCTCGCGTTGTTCGAGAAGGTCGTACTTGCGATTGAGGAGATTCTCGCGCTCCTGAACGCGGCGTTCCTCGGCTTCGATCTCATCGCGGCGCTTGCGGGCTTCGAGTTCCCATTCCTCGCGCAGGCCGATCAGTTCTTCCTTGCCGCTCAGGATCGCGCTCTTGCGCACCGATTCGGCATCGCGAACGGCGTCGTCGAGAATGCGCTTGGCGGTCTCTTCGGCAGTAGCCTTTGCCAGCGCCTGCCGGGCCCGCTCCGACTTCGTTCCCCTGCTACGTCCGAAAAAGAAAAACACCGCGGAGGCTACGGCAATCAGTCCAGAGCCAAGCGCGGCCAGAATAGCCGTTTCAGTCATTTGACAGATCTATGTAGAGCCCGCGGCAAAGCCACAGGCGGCCCCAAGCGCGCCGGAAAGTCGTCGCGTAACTGGCGTTAAACTAACTGCTGCGCTTCGCCGGGGGGAGCCAGGGGCGGATTTCATCGCTCAACGCATTCATGTCGTCGTCGATCGCGGCGGCTTCGGCACGCGCCTCGAACAACTCGCCGGCGATCCTGAGCGCGGCGAGGATCGCGGCCTTGTGGCTCTCGATCCGGCCCGGACTTTCCATCGTCTCGGTTATCACCTGATCCACATAGGCAGCCACTGCCCGCGCGTGATCCGGCGTCGTCTCGGTACGGAGGATGTACTCACCGCCGAGGATTCGCACGGTGACCGAGTTGATCTTTGAGGTCATCGGGCAGCGCCCTCATGCTGCTGGCGGAGGAAGCGGACTCGATCCAATACCTGGCGCGTTCTGGCGCGTGCCGCTTCGAGGCGTTTCTTGAGCTCGGCGTTCTCGATTTCGAGTTTTTCCACCCGCTCCGGGTTCACCCGTGCCGAGCCGGCGGATGCATCGATGGCCTTGACGCGTGCCTCGGCCTGAAGCGCGCGGCGGCGAAAGCTTGCGAGCTCATCGCCCAGGTGGCGGACGAGCTGCTGAAGCTCTCTGAAAGCCGGTGCGTCAGGACGTTCGCTGTCTGATGCCAAGTGTCGCCTCGAGTGTACTGAGAATCTTTGCTGTCCTGCCCTGAATTTCCCGCTCGCGTAGTGTGCGCTCATGATGCCGGAAGGTCAATCTCCAGGCGAGGCTGCGCGAGCCGTCTGCCACCCCCGGCCCCCGGAATTCATCAAAAACTTCGAGGGACTCCAGAAGCTCTCCCGCGGACTCCCGGATTGAGCCTGCGACCTGGTCCGCAGTTACTTCATCGGGTACCAGAAGGGCCAGATCGACCTCGATTGCCGGCATTGTGGGAATCGGAACAAATCCTGAGCGCAGGCGGGAACCTGCGGCCGAGTCGGGCCCGTTGGAGGAATCGAGCTGCCGATTCCCCGCCTCGAGATCGATCTCGATTCCAAAAACCGGCGAGGCCCAGACCGGTGCATCGAGTGACATGCGACAGACCGATCCGATCGCCATCTCGTTTGCCGAAACTGTCCAGAGCACTTCGCCCATGGACGGCGCGCAGAAAATGACGGCGTCGGGATAGGCTGCGGTCGCGAGTGATTCAGCGAGTTCCTTTGCATCCCATTCGTCGAACCGTGGAGGCCGTGGCTCGGTGAAATGCGGGGGCCTCCTGTCGCCGGTAATGATGGCAGCAGCGTGCGTTCGCTCGCCGGGCGCTCCAGTTTGGGGAATTTTTTCGTCGGTGAAGACAGTGCCGATCTCGAACAGGCGCACGTTGCGCTGCATGTGCGACCAGTTGTATTCAGTGCGACGCGCAAGGGAGTCGAGAATGCGCGTGCGCAGGAAAGCTTCGTCCTCCGCCAGCGGATTGAGCACGCGATGCATCTCGCTGCCCTCGCGAACGAATGGCATGGGGCGCGCCTCGTAGAGACCGGCTGACATGAGCTCCGTGCGCACGCGGCGGCTGAGTATGTCGAGCGGTGCATCGGGAACGTTGCCTGGACGAAACGGCCGAATATCGGAGGGGAAGGCGTCGTAACCATGCAGCCGAGCCACCTCCTCGATCAATTCGGATTCGCCAGTCGCATCTGCGCGGAATCCGGGGGGCGTGACGAGCAGACTGTCGCCATCGTATGTGACGTCAAACCCCACGCTCGCGAGATAGCTCTCGATATTGCTCGTGGAAATCGTTTCGCCCAGGACGCGGCTTACGCGGGAGGGCCGGAGGCGAATCGGCTGTGGGGCGACGAAGGTTGAGTCGATGTCGGTAGCCGGCCCCTGAACCGAACCTCCGGCCACTCTCATGATGAGTTCCGCAGCGTACGCCGCGAGATCCGGGACGGCGACGCGGTTGACACCTCGCTCGAATCGGTAGCTGGCATCCGTGGAGATGCCAAGCTTACGCCGGGTTTCGCGGACGCGTCGCGGGTCGAATACGGCGACCTCGAGCAGAATATCCGTCGTCGCTTCGGTTACCTCGCTTCCCTTCCCGCCTATCACTCCAGCGATCGCCGCGGGTTTTTCTGCGTCAGCGATTACGGTGATCGTGTCGTCGAGCGTTCGCTCGACATTATCGAGAGTCACGAGTTTTTCGCCGACCCGTGCTCGGCGAACAACCACCGTGCTGCCCGTAAGCTTCGCCAGGTCGAAGACGTGCATCGGCTGCCCGAAACCGTGAAGCATGTAATTCGTGACGTCAACGACGTTGCTTATTGAACGCGCGCCGACGGCTTCGACACGCGCGACGAGCCATTCCGGGCTCGGTCCGACTGTGACACCGTTGATGCTGATGGCCATGTAGCGCGGCGTATCAGCAGAGTCTTCGACACTCACGTTGATGTAACGCGGTGACGAGTCTGCTGTCTGCAACAAAACCGCGGGCGGATGCGGTGGGCGAGTCAGTTGAACTCCGGTTGCAGCGGCGATTTCGCGTGCCAGCCCTTCGTGAGAAAGCAGATCGGGACGGTTTGGCAGGACGTCGATGACGAGGCGCGTATCGCCAACCGGCATCACGTCGAGAAACGCCGTTCCGGGTTCGGCGGCAACATCGAGGGCCATGATTCCCTCGTGATCCGTGCCCAGGCCGAGCTCGCGCGCGGAGCACAGCATACCCTCGGAAACTTCGCCGCGGATCTTTCGCTTTTCAATTTTGAGCCCGCCCGGAAGTACCGAGCCGACACGGGCGAACGGGTACAGCGTGCCGACGGTGACGTTTGGTGCTCCGCAGACGACGTGATGCAGTTCGCCGGTTCCAGAATCCACCCTCGTCACCCAAAGATGATCGGAGTTCGGATGTCGCAGGGCCTCCATGACTTTGCCTACGACGATGCCCGCGAGATCCTGGCGCAGGGCGACGACATCCTCAACCGTCGCGCAGCGAGCAGTGAGTAGATCGCGCAGCTCCAGCGGAGACAGATCAAAGTCAACGAAATCGCGCAGCCAGTTGTACGATGCGTTCACCGCGACACCTGTTCGAGGAAGCGCATGTCCGAATCGTAGAGCAACCGAATGTCGGGTAGTCCGTATCGCAGCATCGCGATACGCCCTGGTCCCATGCCGAAAGCCCAGCCCGTGAATTTTTCTGGATCAACGCCAGCGGCGTCGAGGACATTCGGGTGCACCATTCCGGCGCCGAGTATTTCCATCCAACCGGTGTTCTTGCAGCCGGCGCAACCGGTGCCGTGACAAAGTTGGCATTCGACGTCCATCTCGGCCGATGGCTCGGTGAACGGAAAGAAGCTGGGACGAAAGCGCGTGCGCGTCTTTCCGAAGAACCTGTTGGCAAAATGCGTGAGCGTCGCCTTGAGATCGACGAAGCTTATTCCTTCGTCCACGGCGAGGCCTTCGATCTGCGCGAACATTGGCGCATGCGAAGCGTCGAAAAAGTCGCGTCGATACACGTTGCCGGGTGCGAGAATCCGGATCGGCGGTGGATAGGACTGGAGGGTGCGCACCTGTACCGGTGATGTATGGGTGCGGAGCAGCACGCCGTCGCTCAGGTAGAGCGTGTCGTGCATGTCCATCGCGGGGTGATCCGCCGGGAAATTCAGCGCCGTGAAGTTATACCACTCCGTCTCGGCTTCTGGGCCAAGTGCGATCGTGAACCCGATCTCGCGAAAGATTTCCTCGATTTCCTCGATGACGACTGTTACGGGGTGGCGACCGCCTTTCCACCGGCGGCGCGCGGGCATTGTAAGGTCGCCGCGGTAAGTCGAGATCGCCGGAGCCGTATCTGATCGACGAGCTTCGAGAGCTTCCTCAATCGCATTCTTCACGCGATTGATAGCCGCGCCTGCGTTGCGGCGATCGTCGGGCGAGAGTTGGGGAAGCGCTTTCATGAGTGTGCCCAACTCGCCACTCTTTCGCCCGAGCAGGTTGTTGCGCACCAGTTCGAGCTCCAGAGCAGTGCTCGCTTCAGAGATGAGCGTCGACGCTCTGGCGTCGAGGGCTTCGGCAGTTTTGACGAATTCGTCGAGCGTCACTTCGTCTCTACACCAGGCTCAGGTTGAACCAGCGATTGTACAGTGATAACGCAAGAAAGGGCGGCCCGTGGGGAGGGCCTTGAATCTGGCTCCCGTGGGACCGCCCTTTCACGGCACAGTAGCGCGAGTATCAGGCTGCGGCGTTCAGTGCCGCGCGGGCTTTTTCGGCGAGCGCTCCAAAAGCCGCTGCGTCGTGGATCGCCAGGTCGGAAAGAACCTTCCGGTCAACCTCGATTCCGGCCTGCTTGAGGCCGTTCATGAAGACGCTGTAGCTCATGTCATGCTGGCGGGCGCCCGCGTTGATTCGGACGATCCACAGCCGGCGAAAATCGCGTTTCTTGTTCTTGCGATCGCGGTATGCATACTTCCAGCCGCGCTCTACGTTTTCCTTCGCTGCCTTCCACAGCTTGCTGCGTGCGCCGAATGCGCCACGGGCAGCCTTCATCACCTGCTTCTTGCGCTTGAGACGCACGACGTTCGATCTGACGCGAGGCATTGTGTTTCTCCTTTATAGCTGCAAGAGGCGTTTGATGTTCTTCTCTTCGCCGCGGGTCGCGATCAAACCGGACTGACGGAGGCGACGCTTACGCTTGGAAGTCTTCTTGGTGAGGATGTGGCTCTTGAACGCCTTGTTGCGCTTGACCTTTCCCGTCCCGGTGATTGAAAAGCGCTTACGCGCTCCCCGGTGGCTTTTCATCTTCGGCATTGATCTGTCTCTATTGGTTGTAGTGACGAGGACCGTGGGGCCTACTTCGGCGCCAGAATCATCGTCATGAACTTTCCTTCGAACTTCGGCTCTGCTTCGACCTTGGCGATGTCTGCCAGCTCCTGAGCAACCCGATTGACTACCACGCGCCCCAACTCCGGGTGCGCGATCTGTCGACCACGGAACATCAGCGTCACTTTTACCTTGTTGCCTTCACCAAGGAATTCGCGCGCGTGGCGCGTTTTCGTCGCGAAGTCGTGCTCCTCGATTCCAGGACGGAACTTCACTTCCTTGAGGTGAATCACATGCTGCTTCTTCTTGGCCTGCCTGGCCATCTTCGCCTGCTCGAACTTGAACTTTCCGTAGTCCATGATACGAACCACGGGAGGACGGGCAAGCGGAGCAACTTCAACCAGATCCAACCCCTGTTCCACTGCGGCGGCGAGTGCGGTTTCAACATCCATGATCCCGAGCTGAGCGCCGTCGGCTGCAATAACGCGGAGCGGGCTGATGCGAATCTGCCTGTTCACGCGCACGCGTTTGGTGGTGTCCTGAATACTCGGCTACCTCGATGAAAAATGAATGCGAAACGAAAAACGCGGACCCTCGAAAGAGCCCGCGCGCAGACGGAGCCGAATGGACCTTCGGCACCGAATGGCTTGAGACTCCTGTAGCACGCCTCGCTTTACTCCGAGGGCCAAAGGGTGAGGCCACCCGCCCGGGCAGCCTGCTTTTCGTTTTGTAACTCTTCAACGATAAACGACTTGGGGCTTTACTGCAAGGATGCCTGCGCCCGTGGCCTGCGTCTGTCAGCGCGGCAGGTTTCACCCTTCACAGGCATTTACGACTTTGTTCGCGGATTCGGCGGATTGAACGGATCCGTGCCCAAAGTCGTTGCAGTTAAGGAGAACCTATTCGCCGGTCTCCATCCCACGCCTTCGGTGCGTCAGTCGCCGGCCTTCAATCGATAGCCCTTCCCATCATGCTCGACCCGCCCCCAGGGAACAGTGGCGTCGTGCTCGAAGATCAGCAGCCAGTTCTCGTCTTCCGCCTGACGGAGGATTCGACGCTTGGTCTCCAGCGTCACCAGCGGCTCCACGTCGTATCCCATGATCCACGGCAGTGGCAGATGCGCGTGAGTCGGCAGCATGTCCGCGAGGAAGAACGCTCGCTCGCCTCCAGACTCGATCAACACGCTTTGGTGAAAGGGCGTGTGGCCAGGAGTCGGAATCACCCTTACCCCCTTCACGATCTCCTTCTCCCGGATCACGAACTCGAATTTGTGCGCCCTTACGACGGGCGCGAAATTCCGCTCGAAATAGCTCGCCGACGTGCGCTCGTTCGTGTGAGTGGCATAATCGTACTCACCACGCTTCACGATATACCGCGCCTTGGGAAACGACAGCTTCACTTCACCGCGCTCATCGCGAAACGTGTTGCCCCCGGCATGATCGAAATGAAGGTGCGTATTGATAACGATGGACACGTCTTCAGGTGATGCGCCGATCTGCTTCAAGCCGTCTTCGAGCCGCGTACGACCCTCCGTCCCTTCGTTCTCGATTCCGTAAACGTCCTTGAACTTCTGGTCTTCCTTGTTACCGGCACCCGTGTCGATGAGGACGAGGCCCGAAGCGTGCTCGAGAACAAGGCACCTCATGCCCAGCTGAATCCGGTTCTTCTCGTCCGCCGGAATGCGCTTTTCCCAGAGCGGCTTGGGCACCACGCCAAACATCGCTCCCCCGTCCAGCTTCTGACCGCCGGACTGAATTGCATGCACGACAAGCGAGCCAACTTTTCGCGTTTGAACCAGCGGCGAGATCGTCAAGCGGTCGAGTCCCCATTTGCGGGCGAAGGCAGCGAGGTGCGGCGCTTTTTCTTCCCCGGTACGCGGTGGCCGAGCAGAACTTCGAGATCCTGCCAGGTCGTGCAGCCTCTCTGGGCAGCGTCGTCGAGCATTCGCAACAGGCAGCGCGCAGTGGCAAGCGCATCCCCTCCCGCACGGTGCCGGCCCGTTATTTCGACACCGTAATAATGGGCTACGTGATCGAGAGATCGTCGCGAGAGGTGTGGAAGCAGCCGTCGAGCCAGACGCACCGTGCAGATACGCCTGCCCATCAACCGGTTACCCGATGCCCTGTTAATCTCGTGCGAGACAAACTTCCAGTCGAATTGGGCGTTGTGAGCGACGAAAACATTCCCTTCGAGCTGTTGCATGATCTGTGGCGCAATGTCCGAAAAAGTCGGTGCGTCCTTCACCATGTCCCAGCTGATATTGGTGAGCCGGCTGATGAATGGCGGGATTGAACGCTCGGGATTCACCAGTGTCTCGAACATTTCCTGCACTTCACCGTCACGCACGACTACTGCCGCGACCTCGGTAATCCGGTCCGCGGGCCACTGTCCTCCGGTGGTCTCGACATCCACCACCACGTAAGACAATCCGGCCAGCGGCTGAGGAGGAAATATCTGCCCTGAAAATTCTCCGCGTTTGCGACGCGGTGCACGGCCCTTCTCGCAGGACTGTGGAACCTGTTCCTGGACGGCGGTTCGCCGATTGGCGGGCGAGTCTTCGATGGGGCTCACCACCCGCCGAACTGTCCACCGCCCGAGCGGGTCGAGTACGAACTCCGGACGCCCCGAGAACATTGCGTGCGCCATGTGCTCGGCGACAATTCGGGGAGCAGCCGGGAGGTTGCAGATATGGCCGATGAGGTCAACGACGTCGGCCGGACCTTTCTCCAGATAGCGCGCGGCGCGATCGGTGAGAAGAGTGGCTTCGGGGTGGACTTCGACCCCCCCGCAGGTCATTCCCACGGATCGTCTCGCAATATCGGGCAGGTCATGCAACGCGCGCCGCCGCCGCCGCGCACAAGCTCTCCACCATCGAACGTGATCACGGCCCGCTCATCTTCTCCAATCTCCTCACGGCCTTCGAGAAAATCGGCCGCAGTCACCAACTTGAATCCGGTCTTCTGCATTTCCTTCAGCGTCGCCTCGTTTCGTGCGTACGAGAGCACCAGCCCGGGACGCACCGCGAAAAAATTGCATCCCGATGACCATTGCTCTCGCTCCTGCGTGATTCGTCTGTCACCACCGCAAACTATGGGTTCCATGCGAATTCCACACTCCTCGAGCGCGCCGAAAACGCCGTTCGATTCGCGCATAGACCCCGTGCTCTTCTTCCAGTGGAGAATAGGAAGCCGCTCGGGCCCGATGAAATGCGGTGAGTGAACGACGCAAAGTTCACGGTCTACCTGGGTGAAGATCATGTCGAGATGGATCGCAGCCTCCTCTCGAGGCATCACCACGATGATCAGGTCCTTCACCGCGGTGTGCTCGAACAATACGCGGGCGAGATTGTCGATTGCCGCCGGGCTCGATCGCTCGCTGAATCCGATCATGAGGGCGTCACGCCGCAGCGGATGCACATCCCCTCCCTCGAGCGTGTAGTTCATGCGATGCTCGCGCGACCCATCGTACAGGATCCCACGGTTCTGGACGCGGGGGTTGTAGCGAAAAATCGCCTTCATGATGAGTTCTTCGGTCCATCGTACCCCGTAGCGCATGGAACCGATCATCACGTGGTCGTTGATGCCCATCGCGACATCGCGGGTGAAGAAGAGATTGGGCAAGGGAGGCAGAATGAATCCGCATTCGTTGAGCGTGCGAGTGAGTTGCCCGGGAGCTTCCTCCTTACCTTCGATCAGCGTTCGCACCAGATCGTCCGGCTCCATCTCCTGAAGCTCGCGTGAAAGAGGCTCGGAGGAGATGATGTCGAGGGTGTCGTTGATGAGACTCTGCTTGGTGTCGTCGTTGCTGATCACGTCGGCGAGCAGGTCACGCACGTGGTGAACTGTTGCAAATCTCTCGAGGATCGCGACGAAGCGCGCGTGCTCGCGCCGCGCCTGCGCGAGGTCGATGATGTCGTCGTACAGGTAGTCTGCCCGTGTCGACGGGGTGACTGCGAGAAGCTCGGCCCCCGGAGAATGCACGAGGACTTCGCGGATACGGCCGATCTCTGAGCTTACGTGTACCGCCATTGCACCAAAGTTAGTCGTAGAAGCGAAGCGGGACTCGCTTTCGGTTGCCCGTCGTCGGGGTCGGCCTTACCTTGTGAACTAATTCACAAGCACCGCAAACTTGAAACGAATCGCCGAATCAACTGTTCGCAGGCTATCAATCTACTTGAGCTTCCTCGAGGAGATCGATGCCCGCGGAGTGCTCACAACGTCGAGCGACGACCTGGCCCGCCTCGGAGGTACGACGTCGGCACAGGTTCGCAAAGACCTGTCCTTTTTTGGATCGTTCGGCAAGCGCGGGCTTGGATACTCCGTGCCTGAGCTGTCTTCACGACTGCGCGAGATCCTTGGCCTCGGTCGGCAGTGGAAAGTCTGTATCATCGGCGCCGGAAAAATCGGAGCCGCCCTTGCCCGCTATGCCGGATTCGCCGAACGAGGATTTCTCGTCACGGCGGTTTACGACAGCGACCCCGCGAAGATCGGCCACAAATCCGGAGGAGTGGTAATCCGCTCGACCGATGATCTCGATGGCGACGTATCCTCGAACCAGTACGATATCGCGGTTCTGACAGTGCCTGCCGAGAGTGCGCAGCCGATCATCGACCGGCTCGTGAAATCCGGAATGAAGGCGATCCTCAGTTTCGCTCCCGCACAGCTTTCGGTTCCTGCCGACGTCACTCTGCGAACCGTGAATATGGCGATGGAACTGGAGGGGCTTACTTTCGCTCTCACAAATCGCGGGGCCGACAAGTAAAAGGGGTTTGCGTTCAGCGCCGAGTCCCATGTCTTTAGTTCACGGATTCGGCGGATTGAGCGGATCAGGGACACAAAAACAGCTGTCTGAGTCTCTTGGTCCTCGAGGACAAGCAAGGTCGATTTCATGTTTACTTTTTTTTGTTACCGCGGTTTCCGTTTCCAATCCGCCGAATCCGCCGTATCCGCGATCCACGACATTGGACCGGAGGAATCGCAAAATGGTCAGGACCCGGACAGCAGGCGGCTGGCGCGCATGAGGTCGGCAAACTGCTGAGGCGACAGGGTTTCCGGCCGAGCCTTTGGATCAATGCCGAGTTCGGCGAGCACCGCTGACGCCTGCCCGGCCGAGAGTTGACCGGCTGAGCGCAGCACATTGCCCAACTGCTTGCGCCTCATTCCGAAGAGTGACTGCACGAAACTTCGATACGAGTCGGCTTCGGCGGGCGCGATGATTGGATCTACGCGTGGTGTGACTCGAACAACTGCCGATTCGATCCTGGGAGGCGGCTTGAAAGCTGCCCGCGGAACGATGCGGAGGATCTCGGGACGCGATATCGCCTGCACGTTTGCCGAGAGCGCGCCGTAGGTTCTCGAACCCGGCGGTGAGACGATTCTCTCTGCGACTTCCTTCTGCACCAGAAAAACGGCGCTCCGCGGAAAGGGCGCGCGCAGCACATGGAATAGAATCGGCGTCGTGATGTAATAGGGAACGTTACCGACAACCACGAACGGCCCAGCCGCGAGTTGCGCGACATCGACGGCCAGCACATCCTGCTCGACGATAGTCACCCGGGGATTCGCGGCGTAGCGGGCGCGCAGGTTCTCAGCGAGTGCGCGATCGATTTCGATTCCAACCAGCGGGTTACTTCGGCCGGCGAGAATGTCAGTCAGCGCTCCCCTGCCCGGCCCGATCTCGACAACTGTATCGCCCGGCTGCGGCGCGACGGCGTCCGCGATTGCCAGGAGGACCGCATCGTCGATCAGAAAATGCTGGCCGAACCGCTTGAGGACTGGCGGGTTGGCGCGCGATCCGCGCAATGTCAGGTACGGAGGATGAGAAGCGTCAAGTCATCCGGACTCGGGACATCACCGCTGTAGTCGCGAAGCAGCTTGAAAACGGCATCCACGATCTTCTGCGGGGTCTTGTTTCTGTTGCGACGCACAACATCGAGAACGGCTGGCTCCCCGAGACGGGCTCCCGCCGCATCTCTTGCGTCAACGATTCCATCCGTGAACAGCACGAGCATGTCTCCGCCCTTCTGCCACGGCAGCGTTTCCGCGCTGGGGACCTGGTCGCTGAGGCCCAGCGGAGGAGCGTCCGCGTGCAGTCTTTTGAAATTTCCTTCGGAATCAAGGAGGAATGCGTGCGGATGGCCGGTATTCGCGTAGCGAAACTTGCCTGTGCCGTGTTCGATGACTCCGAAGAAAACGGAGATGTACATCTCGGTGCTGGAGAGCTCTTCGCGGAGTGAGCCCAGAAGCATCGAGAGCATGTCGCCGGGATCGCGCGCGCTCTGAGCATGAATTGCGGATGCGCTCATCGCGAGAGCCATGATCAGTGCCGCGCGGTAACCATGCCCTGAGACGTCACCAATCATCACGCCGGTGCGATTTCGAGGCATGCGAAAGAGGTGGTAGAAATCACCACCCACGCTGTCGGCGGGAACCACTCTCGCCGCCACCTCCGCTTCGGGTGCGACTATCGTCGTCTTGGGGAGCAGCTTCATCTGCAAGTCGTGGGCGAGACTCATTTCCTGAAGGAGACGCTGCTGCTCGATCGACGCCCGCACCAGTCGAGCGTTCTGAATAGCGGTGCCGATCTGTGTCGCGATCGCCGCGACGAGTTTCTGATCGCCCGCGCTGTACGGTTGGTGTGACCTTCTATCTGACAGATTTACCACACCCAGTGGTTCACCACCGGAAGGCGTGGTCCACATGATCGGAACTGAAAGCATCTCGCCGCGGCGATACGGACGTTCGGCGTCGCATTCCATCACACCTGCTTCGACCGTCAGCGGATGCTGCGTCCGGAATACCCTGGCAGACACGCAGTCGGGATCGTCCACTTTGATCGGCGGGGCTGAGGCCGCATCGGTGCCAATTGCGGCGACGACATGAAGCATCTCCGTGCGGGCCTCGTGAACGAGAATCGAAGCGTGCCGAGCGCCTACAATCTCGGAGATCTCGGTGAGAATCGTGGCTGCTGCCTCCTCGAGCGTAACGGTGCGACCGAGTATTTCTCCGATGGTGTAGAGGAGGTTTATCTCTTCGTATCTGTCGGCGAGTTCGAGGGCGGCGTGCTCTACTTCCCTCGCTCCACGCAGAATCTGAGCGACGACCGGGAGAATCATACGAAGGTGATTCTGGGCCGGAGGCGAGTCGCCTTCACAAGAGGAGATGGCAACCCAGGTTCGACTTACGCCCGGAACGGCGGCGACGATCATGGTGTTCTCGTTTACCGATATCGGAGCGAACGATCCCGACTCAGGTAATGCGTCGGGCTGTACGGCGCGCGGTCCCGAATGGGCAAGCAGCGACGGTCCAGCCGAACTTTCGTCTCTCGAACTCCAGACGGCGGCATCGCACCGCGTCGATTCGCGGAAAGCGACAAGGACCGCCGCGAGCTCTTTCATTCGCGTCTGAGAGTCAGCCTGACGACGTTGCCACCGGAGTGAAAGCGTTCGACCCGGTCCATGAGCGCGTGCATGAGGAACAGTCCGCGTCCGTCTTCGTTGTGAAGATTCTCGGGCAAAGTCGGGTCGGGTCGTTCGGCGGAAAGGTCGAATCCCTCGCCTTCATCGACGATGTCGAACACGAGTTCCTCGTCGCTGACTACGGCGCGAACTCGAACGTGCTTGTTCGCCGCGTCACCATTGCCGCGCAGAATCGCGTTCGAGATGGCCTCGGCAAGCGCAACGCGGACGTTGAGCGTGCACTTGTGAGGCGGTATGGAAAGCTCGCGACACTTGCGCGTCGCGAGCTCAACCACACCGTCTATGTACTTGACGTCACTTGGGATCTCAACATCGAGAGCGACGTGCGACTTAGCCATCAGAAACTCTCGAGCGCGCGCTCCCGGGTATCCGATATCTGGAAGAGCGTGTCGAGCTTCGTCAGCTCGAACAGAGTCTGAAGATCGTCGTTGAGGTTGGCGAGGCGCAGCTCTCCCCCCTGTTCCCTGATCTTCTTCGAAAGTGATACGAGTACTCCGAGCCCGGAGCTGTCGATGTAGCCAGTCTGGCTAAAATCTATGAGGAACTTCTTCTCGCCCCTTTCAAGCTCGTCCAGCACCTTCTGCTTGAGCTCCTGGCGGTTTCCGACGATCAACTGGCCTTCGACGTCCACTACGACTACCTCCCCCTG
This sequence comes from Gemmatimonadaceae bacterium, assembly GCA_046593165.1. Classification (GTDB taxonomy): domain Bacteria; phylum Gemmatimonadota; class Gemmatimonadetes; order Gemmatimonadales; family Gemmatimonadaceae; genus UBA4720. Next base: position 45,735 of record JBKJRW010000018.1, on the reverse strand, counting down.
CTTACTGATTGCGAAACTCATGCGTGTCTCCGAATTAGTTCTGAATCGGGCCAACGTCTGACTGTAGTGCCGTTATCGCGGCGACGTTAATAATGTCCTCCGGCGTGGCGCCGCGCGAGAGATCGGCGGCAGGCCGGGCCAAACCCTGGAGTATCGGTCCGATCGCGCTCGCACCGGCAAGACGCTGAACCAGCTTGTAGGCAATGTTACCCGCATCCAGATTCGGAAATACGAGCACGTTCGCATCACCCGCGATGACACTGCCCGGCGATTTCCGCAGAGCGACCGATGGTACCAGTGCAGCGTCTCCTTGCAATTCTCCGTCCACCGTGAGCCCTGGTTCGCGAGAACGGATGAGCGCCAGGGCTTCGCGCACAAGCTCGACGGTGGGGCCGCTGCCGCTTCCCGCGGTGCTGAACGACAGCAGCGCGACTCTTGGAGTATCGCCCACGATTTTCCTGCGATCGGCCGCGGACGCGATGGCAATGTCCGCAAGCTGCGACGCCGTCGGATATGGAACTACCGCACAGTCGGCAAAGGTGAGCACCTCTGCCGCAGCCTCCCACACCCCTGGTGCCACCATGTAGAAGGAGCTCGACACGGTCTTGAGCCCCGGCGCCACACCGATGTTCCTGAGAGCGGCTCGGAGGACTTCAGCAGTCGTGTAGTCTGCGCCCGCCACGCATCCGTCGAAATCGCCGGAAGCGACAAGCCGATCCGCAAAATCCAGCGGTGGGTCTCCATCCGCCTCGACGGTGGCAGCTCCCGTGGCCCGCGCAGCAGCGAAGGATTCGGGACGCGCCGAATCGAGAACAAGAACAGGGTTCACCATCCTCGTCCGCGCGAGTATCGTAACAGCCTCGAGAACCCGGGTGTCGTGCGCTTCTGGAAACACGATCGTGCATCCGAGAGCCGCAGCGCGTGCGCGAACTGTTTCGAGAAATCCGGTCAATCAAAAATTCCAGCTGCGGGCCAGAAAGAACAAAAAGCATTTAACACAGATGACACAGACGTCACAGATGGCACAGCAGATGAAAGCGTAAGGGCATGAATGACGATGACTTGCTCCAACCCATTGTCGAATGGTCTGAGGAGGATAGGTTGAACAAACCCGTCATCATTTGTTGTTCTGCGTCGTTTCATCTGTGTCATCAGTGTCATCGGTGTCATCTGTGTTAATCGGCAGTTCGCTAACAGCTCAGGCCACAATCGGCGGAGATGCAAACTTTGCCTTCAGCGCTTCCGCCACCGAGGGATGAACGAGGTTGTCGAGATTACCCCCATACTGGGCGATTTCGCGTATGATGCTCGAGCTGATGTAGGTGGTCTCGACCGACGGCACCATGAATACAGTCTCGAGGCCAGGCGACAAGTGGCGATTCATAAGCGCCATCTGAAACTCGTACTCGAAGTCGCTGACCGCACGCAAACCGCGGATGATCAGAGAAGCTCCAACTTCACTGGCGAAGTTGACTAGCAGCCCTTTGAACTGGCGCACTTCGACACAGGCGCTATCGCCCGCCGCCGACCTGATCAGCGCGACGCGCTCATCGGGTGAAAAGAGGGGCTGCTTGGAGCTGTTGGTCGTGACCGCAACGACGAGCTTGTCTACGAACTCGCAGCTCCGCTTGATCAGATCCTCGTGACCGCGGGTAATCGGGTCGAAGCTTCCTGCGTAAATCGCGATTGTGCCCACGCTATTCCTCGCGGCGGTAGAAGGTGATGGCGCTCGTGCCGTATCGGCGGGTGTCCACTGAACCGGGAAGCTTTTCCCGCGCGTCATGCTCCACGCTTAGTATCCGCGCGAAAGGCCTTTCGAGCCAGAGCTCTGCCAATTTCAGCGCGAATCCTCCCGAATACGGCGGATCAGCGACGGCAATGTCGAACCCCGGTTCCTCAATTTGCTCAACAAAGCGTATTGCATCAGCCCGATGCACGACCGCCACCTCGGCCGCACCCAGGAGCTCGATATTCTTGCGCAGCACCCGGGTGGTGGTGGTGTCGGACTCCACGAAGTCGGCGGACGAGGCACCGCGCGAAAGCATTTCGAGGCCGAGAGCGCCCGAGCCGGCGAAAAGGTCGAGCGTGCGGCTGCCTGGGATGTCGCGCTGCAGGATGCTCATCCATGCTTCGCGAACGCTGTCGAGCGTCGGCCGCACCGTGCGCCCCGGAGGAGCTTCGATCCGTCTGCCCCGCCACTGCCCGGCGACGATCCGCATCCGTCAGGCGTCTCGTTGAATGTGTGGACAGACGTCGGCGATGCGTGCCTGCAGCCGGCTTACGCCCCTGTACTCGTCACGTTCCAATCGAAAAGCAATATCTACCGGTGTCGACATGTTGAATTCGCCAAGCCGCCCGGACATGCCCCATCCGATTGCCTCCAGTTCCCCCCCGCCGGTAGCGAGGCGAAGCTTGAGGCCGTCCTTGCCGACGACTTTCGGGGGCGCAGCGAGCGACACTCCCCGCGCAACCAGCACGGGAGTTGGATTCCCAATCCCGAACGGCTCGAAATGCCGCAGCATCTTCTCCAGATCATCATCGGCTCTCTCGATTGCGACTTCCATGTCGATCTTCACTTCCGGCACGAGATCTTCGGGCCTGAGCATCGACGTGGCGACTTCATTGAAGCGCCGCGCAAAGCCGGGTACCTGATCTCTCGCAATGGTGATACCGGCGGCGGCGCGGTGACCGCCGAAGCGCATCAGGTACTCGCTCGACTGGTTGAGCGCGGCGTGAAGATCGATTGCGGGTATACCCCTGCCCGATCCTTTTCCGATCTCTCCATCGAGCGCGATCATTATCACAGGCCTGCCGAATTCCTCAACGAGGCGGGACGCGACAATTCCGATTACGCCGGGATGCCAGCCGTCGTTCGCAAGTACGATTCCGTAGGTCGACGGGAGATCGAGTTGCGTCACCATCTCACGGGCTTCCTCGAGAGTTGCTCTGTCCAGCTCCTGCCGTTTGGCGTTCAACTCCTCGAGCTCGCGGGCGATCGCGTTCGCTTCGTGCACGTCGCTGGTCATCAGCAGACGCACCCCTTCCAACGCGCTTCCAAGCCTTCCCGCGGCGTTGAGACGCGGGCCGAGGATGAACCCCACACGTCCGGCGGTGATCGGCTTTGCATCCAGTCCCGCGGCCCGAATCATTGCGCGCAGGCCGACGTTTCTCGTGTCTGAAAGCAGGCGAAGTCCGTACCGCACCATGATGCGATTTTCTCCGCGGAGCGGCGCTACATCGGCGATAGTTGCAAGCGCAACGAGATCGAGCATTCCCCAGATGAATGCGTCGTTTCGCCCCAGCCGCTTCGCCAATGCGAGAGCCAGCTTGAACGCTACAGCCACTGCGGCCAGATCCTTGTCCGGATATTCGCATCCGGGTTGACTGGGATTGAGGACAGCAAGACATTCGGGGAGCGCGCTGCCAGGCAGATGGTGGTCGGTGACGATGACGTCGATGCCGGCCCTGCAGAGCTCCGCAATCGGCTCCACCGCACTGGTGCCGCAATCACACGTCACTACAACGCTGACGCCCTCCTCGATCGCCTTGCGCACTCCCGCAGGCCCGAGGTCGTAACCATCGGTAAGCCGGTTGGGGATGAATGGAACCGGCTTGGCACCGAACTCACCAAGAACGCGCGTGAGAATTGTCGTCGAGCAAATGCCATCCACGTCGTAGTCGCCGTGGATCATTACGATTTCGCCTTCGATCGAAGCGCGGGCGAGCCGCTCAACCGCCGCATTCGCCCCTTTGAGAAGCGACGGAGCGTGCAACTGATCCAACCGCGGGCGAAGGAATCTCTTTGCCGATTCATCATCGGAGTGCCCGCGCATCACCAGCAGGTTTGCGACCTGCTCGGACAACTGGAGGCTCGAGGCCAGCGCCGCCACCGCCTCCGGATCGGGCCGCCGAGGCACCACCCACCTCGCGCTGGCCTTTTGCCGCGACACCGCCGCGGCGGGTGCTTCAGGAACAGTCACGCCGACGCCCCGCGCTCTGGCAGAATCAAGCCGAGGCCGCGCGGTAGAGCAGTACTCCACATGCTTCGCATACATCGATCGGTCCATTCACCGCCATGTGGTTGCGACGCTGCATCGGGATTGCGGTATCGCAATTGCCGCACGATTCTCCTCTCAGCGGATACAGAGCCATTGCTCGACGCGTTCGTATTCGATCGTACTTGCCCAGCAGCGGCCTCGGCACTCCGGCTGTTTTTCCCTCGCGGTCGGCCTGCGCCGAGGCGAGCGAAACATCGATCTCGCCGCGCTCCTTGTCGATCTCTTCTCGCGCAGTAGCCTGCTCCTCCTCAATCGCTGCAAGACTCGCCTCCGCAGCCTCGACAGACGAGCGCATCTCGCCCAGACGCCGCTGAAGCGTTTGAAGCTCGCTCTCGTCTTCTGCGATTATTCGTCGGGCAGACTCAACCTGCGCCATCGCAGCAGTAGCCTCTTTCAGCCGCTTTACCGCATCGAACTGCGCGAGATTTTTTTCCTGCATTTGCTTGTGCTGCGCGATCTTTCCCTGCAATTCGCGCTGTCGTCGTTCCTCTGCCTCTACTGCAACGCGAGCCCGCGCCACGGCTGCAGCCGCTGCCTCGCGTTTCTTGTCCAACGCAGCCATTCTCGGCTCGAGCGCTTGTCTACGATCCACTAATTCACTGATGCGAGCATCGTCTTCCTGAAGCGCGAGCAATGCTTCTACTTCGCTTTGCATGTATGTCCCCTGGTTCAGCGTGTTTTTCCCCGACGGAATGCCCCGAATGGCATTTTCCCCGACGCCCTCATCTGCACAACAAGTTTCTGCCGCTCTTCCTGGAGCGTGACCTTCTCCTCCTCGTTTGCCAGCGGCACCAACCGATCAATCTCCGCGACCCTGTCCCCCATGGCGCGCACGTGAAGTCCGGTGATTGAGTCGTCAATAGTCTTCTGCGCGTTCTTGAACTCCTCCCCCTCGCCCAGAAGCTCCTGGGCCTCCTCGAGCGACTCGGGGTCCAGTGAGCCGGCGAGCTGTTCGAGCGACACACCGTCGCCCGCTTCAAGCAGAGCGGCAAAGATGGCGCGGTACCGCGGATGCCGAAAAGAATCTGGCCCGATTCGCTCGGCGATGTTCTCCACTCGCGATCTTTGCTGCAACATCGCCCACACGAGTTCGCGCTCCGCAGAAGTGCCACTGTCCCGACGTGGATCTCGCCGGTCGCCATGCCGATCACGAATGGACGGACGCTGGGGTGTTTGCGGTCCTTGTCTTTCCTGAGGTGCCTGATCGAGTACGAGAGGCTGTCCTGCACGCGCCTGAATCGCGCGCGTGCCCTGCGCCAGCTCTCTCAACAGAATCTCACGGTCCACGCCTGTAATCTCGCTTGCGCGGCCGGTGTAGAGATCGCGCATGATCTCGTCAGAGGTCGCTCTGACTGTCGGCAGGAGGCGGTCCAGCGCACGCCGTTTTTTCTGAAGCTCGCCGAACCATCCGGCACGATCGAGGATCTGGATCTTGCGCTCGAAAACGTCGATAGCTGAAGCCAGCTGCGCCTCCAGACCCGCGCTGCCGTGCGTCCTCACATACGAATCAGGATCCTCGCCCGGCGGAAGAGTCACGACGCGAACAGAGAACCCCTGCCTGAGGAGCTCATCGCCCGCGCGGAATGTTGCCTTCAACCCGGCTGCGTCGCTGTCGTAAAGTAGAAACACGTTGCGCGTGTACTTTCGCAGCAGACCTACCTGTGTTTCCGTCAGTGCCGTCCCCATTGGCGCGACGACTTCTTCGATCCCTGACGACATCACGCGCAACGCGTCAAAATATCCTTCGACGACAAGTGCCCTGTCCGCACGACGTATCGCATTGCGCGACCGGTTGAGACCGTAGAGCAGCTTTCCCTTGGTGAAAATCGGAGACTCGGGCGAGTTGAGATACTTCGGTTCGCCCTGCCCCAGAACGCGTCCGCCAAACCCAACGTTGCGGCCCATGAAATCGAAGATCGGGAACATCAGACGACCTCTGAAACGCGGCCGCGGTTCGGTTTCCTGCTCGCTCGTCACCAGTAGACCGCCTTCGAGCAACCGTGCATCGTCGAACCCGAGCGTGTTCATGTAGGTTCGCATCAGCCCGATCTCGCGAGGTGAATAGCCCAGCCCGAATTCTTCGGCTACCTGGCGGGTGACGCCGCGATCGACCAGGTAATCGCGCGCTGGTGCGCCACCTTCATCCTCCCACAACATCTTCTGAAAGTACGACGAAGCCGTAGCCTGCAACTCCCACATGGGCTCACGGGGATCCGGGCCTTCGCGCTTCACTCGAGTGTCCACAACCTCGATGCCCGCCTTCTCCCCAACCATCTTCACCGCTTCGGGCCACTCCACGCCGAGCCGCTTCGTCAGAAACTTGAAGACGTCGCCGCTCTCGCCGCAGACAAAGCAATGGTACAACCGTTTGGCGGGGACTACGGAAAAGTTACGTCGCGTTCCCTGGTGGAACGGGCACGGACCGCGGTAATCCGCCCCCGTTCGCTTGAGTTGGACATACTCGCCGATAATCGCGACTATGTCTGCGGCTTCGCGAATCTGTTCGATTGTTTCGTCGGGAATCACGTCAGCTCTGCCACAGTCACGCCCGCGCCCCCTTCATTCCATGCGCCCAGACGAAAACTGGAGACGCGCGACTCTTTTCGCAGCATTTCCGACACACGCTCGCGCAAAGCTCCCGTGCCCTTGCCGTGGATTATGCGGATCGCCTTCAGGTCTGCGCGGACGGCCGAGTCGACCGCGTGCATGATGACATCCTCGATCTCACCCGCGCGAAGTCCCCGGAGATCGATCTCGCTTTTGGCTTCGACTTCGGGCACGTCGCCGCGCACGAATACGTGAACGCGTTCCTCACTTTCAGGACGCCTCGCCGGCTTGAGTGCTGCGCGATGTACCGTCATCTTCACCGAGCCAAAGGCGACCACAGCATCGCCTTCCCGAAGCTCGATGACACGCGCAGTGCGGTCGCCCATCGTGGAGACCGAAACGAATCCTCCCGCCACGATTTCACCACCCGGCTCCGAAGTCGCAGGAACTTCGTTGCGCGCGTCAACATCCAGGCGGGCCAACGCATCTCCTTCGGACGCAGCAAGCTGTTCCATACGGCGCCGCGCCTCACGCGCGGAGTCCTCAACTGCTGCGACTGCCGACGACTCCCTCAGCTCGCGAATCGTACGATCGACTTCGGCGCGAGCGTCCAACAGGAGGCGCCGTGCATCGCGTCGGGCATCCCGTTCAGCCGTTCGCTCCCGTTCTCGCAATTGCGTCTCACGCTCAGCCACGCGGAGCGCGCGAGAGCGGACGTTCTCGGCAGTCTCTGCCGACTCCCGCTCCCTCGCGCCAAGCTCCCGTTCCCGCCCCTCCAGTTCAGCGAGCAGAGCGTTGATGTCCCGCTCTCCCGTTGGCAGCCGCGCCTCGGCGCTCTTGAGTACGTCCTCTGGAAGCGCGAGCCGTCGCGCGATGCTCAGGCCGTAGGACCTGCCTGGAATTCCCTTGATGAGCCGATAAGTGGGCGCGAGGGCGATCGAATCGAATTGCAGCGACGCGTTCACCACCCCGTCTACTTCGGTGGCGAGTTCCTTGAGGGCACCGAGGTGCGTCGTCGCAACGGACAGACTGCCGCGTCGGGTAAGCGCTTCGAGAATTGCTCCGCCGAGCGCGGCGCCTTCGACCGGGTCAGTACCTGAGCCGAGTTCGTCGATCAGCACCAGTGAAGCCGACGAAGCAGACTTCAGCACCTCGGCCAGATTCTTCAGATGCGCGCTGAACGTCGAGAGGCTGGAACTGATGGACTGTTCATCGCCGACGTCCGCGTACACGTCGTCGAAGACGGCCAGTCGCGACTCGTCTCCAACCGGTACGGGAACACCGGATTGTGCCATAGCGGCAAAAAGGCCGAGCGACTTCAGGAGTACAGTCTTGCCTCCGGTGTTGGGTCCGGAGATGAGAAGTGTACGTTCTGCAGGATCGAGCGTAAGGTCGAACGGGACGACGGCAATTCCCTGGGCGACGAGAAGAGGGTGCCGGCCGTCGACTATCGAAAATCCGTTCGAAGGTTCGTCGAACTCGACGACTCCACATCCAAGACGCTCGGCAAACCTTGCGCGTGCAAACAAGGCATCGAGTACGATCATAGCCTCGAGTGCTTCGGCCATACGCGGTCGCAGAGGTCGGATCGACTCGCTTAGTTCCGCGAGAATGCGATCGATCTCACGGAGTTCTTCTGATTCCAGCTCGCGGATGCGATTGCCCGCTTCGATTGCGGCGGGAGGTTCCACGAACAGCGTGCCGCCAGTGCTCGATGTGTCGTGCACGATTCCACCGACGACCGCGCGGCCTTCGCGCCGGACAGGAATGACGAAGCGTCCGTTGCGGACACTCACGGACATGTCGGGGACCTGGAACCTCGAGTCGAGCCGTGCGACGACCCGCTCGAGCATTCGGACGATCTCGCCCTCTGCGCCACGCATCTCGCGACGGATGCGCCGAAGCGCCGGCGAAGCCGCATCGCGAATGTTGGCGTCGTCGTCTATGGCGGTGTCGAGCGCTTTCTCTTCGTCGCGCGCCACCAGGTGCGCCTCTATCTCGCCGCGGATCATCGCAATCGACACAGCGGCAATTCGCTCGTTCCTCAAGCTCTCAAGAGAAAGACGCGATGCGCGAAGAAAATTGAGAACCGCGAGTAGATCGATTGCAGAGAGTGTGGCGCCTTCGACTCGCAGGCGCGAAAGCCCGGCGCGAATGTCGAACACCTGTTGCGGACGCCATCCTGCGTCGCCCTCCACGAGATTCCGCATTGCGGCGACGCGAGCATGCTCACGTTCAATCCAGTGACGGTCGGCGGAAGGACGAAGTTCCCGCACGCGCTCCGCGCCCAGCGACGAAGCCGCGTGGCCCGCGACCATATCAAGGGCCGGACCGAATTCCAGAACTCCGAGTGCGTGCTGATTCATGAATGCAAAAACCCGAACCTGCGAATATCATCGCCAGTTCGGGTCGTGTACCGCTTTCGCTGCCTTCTCACCCCTGCTTGCCGAGCTCCTCGCGAGCGATGGCGTTGATCGCTCCACCTTCCGCTTTCCCCTTGAATTGCGGGAGGACCTTTCCCATTACACTGCCGATGTTAGCCGCTCCCGACGCAATTGCGGCTCTGACGGCAGCACGCAGTTCTTCGTCGCTTATCGCAGGGGGAAGGTATTTTTCGAGCGCGGCGGATTCGGCGCGCTCCTTGTCGGCGAGATCGCCGCGGCCAGCCTTGTCGTACATCTCGACCGACTCGCGACGCTTTTTTATCGACTTCCGCAACACGTCCACTACTTCGTCGTCCACGGGATCGCGCCGCAGTTCAATGCGGCGGTTCTTGACCTCGGAGAGGACCGTGCCGAGAAGAAGCGTGGATGGCTTGTCCTGCGCTTTTCGCGAGGCGTTTAAGTCGCCCTGCAACCGCGCGAAAAGCTCGGACACGCTAGACCCGCCGGGTACGACGGTTCTTGCGCATCGCCGTATTCAGCTTGCGCTTGCGACGCTCGCTCGGCTTCTCGTAATGACGATGCTTGCGAAGATCGGAGAGGATGCCCGCTTTTTCGCACTTCTTCTTGAAGCGCTTGAGCGCGCGCTCAAAGTTCTCGTCGTCATGAATTATGACTTCCGACAAATTCTACTTCCCCCCTTCGTGGCGTTTGCGGCGCCTGTATAGGTACAGATCCTAAAGCTAGTCACGCGGCGAGGGGCGAGCAATGGAAGGAGGCAGGCCTCCACCTGCGCCCAAAAGCAGTTCCTAACCCGGCGGCCATCCCATGTGGCGGCCGCCCATCACATGGATGTGCAGGTGATCCACGGTCTGCCCTCCATCGGCGCGAGTGTTGATGATCGTTCGGTACCCGCCCTCGGCAATGCCCTCATCGCGTGCGACATTTGCGGCGAGCGCCAGAAGCCGACCGAGGAGCTGGGCGTCATCTGCCTCGTTCAGCGAGGAAATGTGCTTTCGCGGAATTACAAGCACATGAACCGGAGCCTTGGGGGAGATGTCGCGGAACGCCACCGCCTCCTCAGTTTCAGCAATGAATCCAGCCGGGATCGCGCCACTTGCGATTCTGCAAAAGAGGCAGTCATCGGACATTCAGATAGTCTCCTCGCCGTAGTGTGGCGGTGTGTCGGCCTGGACCGCAGCATCAATGCCGAGCATGGCCCGGACAAGCGCAAGTCCCGCAATGCCGGCAGTCTCGAACCGAAGCGTGCCGCCGACGAGGGAAACCGGCTGAAAACCTGCGCCGATCAACTCCTCCCGCTCCTTGTCATCGAGCCCGCCTTCGGGACCGATGGCGATCACCACAGGCGCCGTCATCACGACGCTGAGCAGCGACGTTGGCGATGATGCGTCGAGGAGCAGCCTCGTGCCTTCGGGCGCCGCCGCAATAGCGCGTGTGATCGGTGCAGACGGATGAACTTCGGGCAGCCACCCGCCCCCCGATTGAGTGAGCGCAGCCACCATCCTGCCTTTCAGCCGCGACTGAAATGCAGGCCCGTCGCCAGACGGGCCGACACTTCGCGACCGGCGCCACATTACCGGCCGCCAGGAGGTCGCGGCGAGCTCGGTGCACTTCTCTGCCAGATACAACATGCGGTCCCGGTCCGCGACCGGGACCATCAGGTGCACAGGCAAAAACGCCGAAATCTGCACAACCTCCACCACGTCTACAGTCACCGATCGTTTCGACACGCGCGCGATAGCGCCCGTGCCGGCGTTGCCGTGGCCATCTCTCAATCCGACAGGCTCACCCACTCCAATCCTGAGTACCCTCGCGTGCTGCGCTGCCTCGTCGCCTAGCGTGAGTGGAACGCCGGGCGCGAAAGCATCGGCGGAAAAAAAGATCACAGCCGCCGCTCGATCAGAACGCTCCACCATTCATCCTCCGCATCTTCGGATACGATCGTCCACCCGCCCCCCAAAACCGCCTTGACCATCATCGAGCGTTCGTCGAGCAGAATTCCCGACAGAATCGCATGCTCGTTCGGGCCGACCGCATCGTGAATCGCGGGCAACAGTTCCAGAAGAACCGAAGATATGATGTTGGCCATCACCAATCCCACCGGAGCAACAAGCGGGAGAAGCAAGGCGGCATCGCCCTCGATAACTCGAACGACATCGCCAACCCCATTCACCGCAACGTTCTTCTCGGCATTGCCGATTGCGTCCGGGTCGAGCTCGATCGCCGCGACGCGCTTCGCGCCGAGTCGGGCAGCACAGATCGCCAGCACCGCGCTGCCGGCTCCGATATCAGCAACCACGTCGGGAATACGCGACAGTTTTTGCATCAACCGCACAACCCCGCGTGTCGTCGCGTGCTCTCCGGTGCCGAAGGCCATCGCGGGGTCGATCACGATTTCGATCGACCCCGGACTGGACCCCGCCAGCCACGGCGGAGTGATGGTCAACCTGCCGAGAGTGTGCGCGCGAACCGACGCTTTCCACTCGCTCCAGTCGGCTCTCGGTGCGGGGCCGGTAACCAGCAGAGCAGTGGGATCAACGTTGCGGATGAACTGGCCGATCCCGGCAGCATCGGTGCCGGGGGGGAAATGCGTGATGAGCGCGTTCCCATCCTCCTGCACGCCAAGGGACCCCGCCGCGAAAAGAGCGGCGACGACCTTATCGGAATCGCCTGACGGTTCTACTCGAACAGCCAGCCACGGCCGATCGTCCCGCTCTGACAGTTTGTCAGGCATTCGCGCGACCGAGTGCCCGTGTTGCGATCACGCGCCCAGCGATTCCTTGACCTTCGACCAGAATCCCTTCGGTCTCCGCTCTGCGGGCGCGACCTGAATCTCGCCAAGCCGCGTGATGAGGGTTTCTTCTTCCGGTGTCAGCTCCTCGGGCGTGAAAAGCTGGAGGCGAACGTGAAGGTCCCCGACACCAGAGGCATTGACTCGTGGCAGCCCGCGCCCGCGGAGGTGAAAGATCTGTCCGCTTTCGGTGCGGGGCGGCATGTGAAGAGTCACGCTTGCGCTAACAGTTGGGACTTCCACGTCGGCTCCATGAACGAGCTGCGGGTACGTGACGAGTACCTCGCAATACAGGTCCTCGCCGTCGCGCTCGAAACGAGGGTCTTCCTCGACCTCGAATACGACGAGAATGTCGCCCCGCCCTCCCCCGCGTGGGCCGACGTTGCCGACACCGCGCATCGTCATGTACTGACCTGTAGCGACTCCCGGAGGGACCTTGACGATGACACTCTCTTCCTGGCGGACGCGCCCCTCGCCCCTGCACTTCCTGCATGGAGACGTGATGAGGGTTCCTTCTCCGGCGCAGGTCGGACATGGAGTGACGCTGATTACCTGACCGAAGAACGACTTCTGCGCGCGACGAACTTCACCAGCGCCAGCACACGTGGTGCATCGATCGGCAGACGTTCCTGGCTCGGCACCGGTGCCCTGACACTTGTCGCATCCCGCCAGCAGTTTGACCGCGACGCTCTTATCGACGCCGGTCTCGACATCGGAGAGGCGCAACGGCATCGTGATGCGAATGTCAGAGCCCGTACGTGGCCCCGCGCCACCGCGCTGGCCACCGCCGAACAAATCGCCGAACCCCGACAATCCGCCGAGATCGCGCATGAAAATGTTGAGAGCCTCGGCGAGGTCAACATGGTGGAAACCACCAGCGCCGCCGCGCAGCCCCGCCTCGCCGTAGCGATCATACATGGAGCGCTTGTTGGGGTCGCGGAGAACGTCGTACGCTTCCGTGATCTCCTTGAACTTCTCCTCTGCTTCACTCGAACCATTGTTACGGTCAGGGTGAAACTTCATCGCGAGCTTTCGGTACGCCTTCTTTATGTCATCATCCGAAGCGCTGCGTTCGACGCCAAGGACATTATAGAAATCGGCCATCTTGTGTTGCTACTCCAGGAGGTCTGTAAGGAGGCGCGACGTGTGCGTAACCAGCGATATGACCTTCTCGTAAGGCATTCTCGTTGGTCCAATCACGCCGATCACTCCGGTCACCGAGCCCGAGCGATACTGCGCGGTCACGATCGTGAAATTCTCGAGCTTCGGATCGCGATGCTCGTTGCCGATACTGATTGTAATACCGGGCATGTCGCTGCGCCGCCTGAGAAGGTCGCCCAGATGCTCGCGGGTTTCAGTGAGGGCAACGAGCTTCCGCATGTTGTCGACGGTCGCGAACTCGGGTTGCTCGGCCAACAGCGATGGCTGGCCGAGCAGGACCGTTTCATCGCTCTGAAGAGCCGTTTCGAAGAGTTGATCGCCTTCTTCGATGAAGATGTTCAGCAACTCGGCCGCGTCGCGCGTGGGCCCGGTATCGCGAAGCCTGTCTCCAACCGACGCCCGCAATTCACGCAGCGTCAAGCCTGAAATGCGCTCGTTGAGAACACGCGTGACTTCAGCGATGGCGAGGTCAGCAATTTCTCCGCGCGCCTCGACGAAAATTGTCCTCACTGCGCCGCCTGACAGAGTCAACGCCACGAGAAGGCGTTCCGACGAAAGGCGGACGAGGTCGAGATGCTCCAGAATGCTGTCGTCGAGTCGAGGACCCAGGGCGACTCCGAGCTCTTGCGTGATGACACCAAGGCTCTGGGCGGCGCGGCGGAGAATCGATTCGACCGCCGAGCCACCTGTCGCAATCTGCGCGCTGAGCTGGTCGTGCTCGCGCAACGTTATCGCTGGAATCGGCAGCATCGGAAGGAGCGAATCGACGTAAACGCGGTAGGCGACGTCGGTAGGAACCCGGCCAGCCGATGTGTGCGGGTGATAGAGCAACCCTTTTTCTTCGAGGTCACTCATTGTGCTTCTGATCGTGGCCGGTGAGACCCCGAGCCCGAAGCGGCGGGCGATCGCGTTGGAGCCTGCGGGCTGGGCGGTCTCTACATACGACTGGATGACCGCCTCAAGCACCCGGCGCTCTCTCTCCGTCAGCTCGGGAAACGGCATAAGCGCAAACGTAGTAATGATTTCAAAGCCCTGTCAACCCGGCGGCGAGCGAGTCGAGTCGCAGCCAGCCCTCGGGAGTCAGGCGCACAATGTCGTCGTCGATCCGCGCCCATCCCGCCGCTGTCCATTGGCGAGCGTGCTCGATGTCGGCCCCGGAGGCCGCGAGTCCGGATGTGGTGCGCAGCCCAAGGTAGACCCTCTCGGCGTTTACACTCGCCTGTTCAAGTTTCTCGAAGCCCTCCATTGCAGTAGTTCCAGCGGACAGGTGCGAAACCCATTCCGCATACTGCGGAACGTTCCACGAGCGGGTCTCCCCGTCGAACGAGTGAGCGGATGGCCCAATCCCCATGTATTGCGCGCCGGTCCAGTAAGCGGAGTTATGGCGCGATTCGCGGCCTGGCAGGGCAAAGTTCGACACTTCGTAGTGAACGAAACCGGCAGACGTTGCCAGCGAGTCAGCGAGCAGAAACTCGTCGGCGTACGATTCGTCCGAGGCCGGAACGACTGCCCCGCGATCTTTCCAGCGAGCGAGCGGAGTGCTGCTCTCGATAGTGAGCCCGTAAAGCGAGATGTGGTCCGGCGCGAGCGAAAGGGCTGTTCGAAGATCTGTCTCCCACACTCTGCCCAGGTCGGCGGGAAGCGCGAATATCAAATCGACAGAGACATTGTCGATGCCTGCGCTTTTGATGAGAGATACTGCGCTCACCGCCTGAGCTGCATCATGGGTCCGATGCATCCACGCAAGCACCGAATCATCGAACGACTGGACGCCAAGTGAAACGCGATTGACTCCGGCGCCCAACCATGCGTGGACGACAGCCATGGTCACGTCGTCCGGGTTTGCCTCGATTGTGATTTCTGCTCCGTCGGCCAGCACGAAACGGCTGCGAACGAGGTCGAGCAGGCGGCCGATACCGTCCGGGCCGAGTCTCGACGGCGTGCCTCCCCCCAGATAGACGGTCTCGAGTGTGTGACTATCCCAATTCGCCACGCGCATGTCGAGCTCGACTTCAAGACAACGGAGGTATTCATCCACCGGCACTACGCGGCGAACGGCGATGGCGAAATCGCAATACGAGCAGCGCCTCGCGCAGAAAGGGACATGCACGTACAGGTGGGTGGGGTTCACGTTGCAATATACCTCCTGCGGGTAGAGCCCTACCTCCGGCGCACTTCGCCCGACATCATGCATTCCACGAGTCCGCGCAGCTCGAGCGACGTCACCGAGGCCAGGCATTCACGGGTCGAAATGCGGGACGCCGCAGCGAGCGCGTCCATCGTAAGGCTGCCGCTGCTGAGGGAAGACCATACCGCTGCGTCGGAACCGAAGACGTCGATCGGCTCAGGCTGGTCGTGGGCCGACACGCCGGCCAGGGCCAGTGCGTCGGCAACCGACGCGATCACAAGAGCCCCGTCGCGAATGAGTTGATTGGCACCGTCGCTTTGGGGAGAGTCGATCGGTCCGGGCACAGCCGCGACTGGCCTGTCCGCATCAAGAGCATGCGCGGCCGTATTGAGCGCCCCGCTCTTGTGCCCAGCCTCGATGACAATCGTGGCACGCGCCAGGCCCGCAATGATCCGGTTGCGGCGCGGGAATGCGCCTTTGTGCGCTGGGGCACCGCTCGGGTTTTCGGAGATCACAAGGCCGGAGGTCGCGATCGCCCGGTGAAGCTCGCGGTGACCAGCGGGATACGGGACGTCGATCCCGGTGCCAAGGACTGCAATCGTGCTGGCCGGGTGCTCGAGGGCGGCTCGGTGCACGGTGGCGTCTATGCCCCGCGCCATGCCGCTCACGATCGTTACCCCAGCGCGCGAAAGTGCCGACGCGATCGCTCTGGCTGTCCGGATTCCATAATGGGTTGGATTTCGCGTTCCAACGATGGCAATCAGGGGGCGGTCGGTATGTCTCCAGTCACCGATGGAGAATAGGCGTTGCGGGGGAAGCGCAAGGTCGAGGAGCTGAACGGGGTAACCCGGGGATCCCCTTTCGGTGACACTTATCACGGGTACCAGACCTTGAGATGGTGGGAACTCTCTTGAGAAACGCGGCCGACCGCTAACGCCTAACCTTCGACCAAGTACCGCTATTATACTTTAGGTGTAGCGCCCTAAGGCAATGATACTTCAGCCTTTGCAACCTCCGCCGCGATGTTCTGCTTCATGGCGAGCAACTCCTTCCACCAGGCAGCAAGCAACTCGTCAAGCCCGGTTCGCCCGGCACCACTCACCGCAAACATCGCAAATGCGCCTTGAGTCTCGATCGGCGGCAGATAGTCCTCACCGAACAGGTCCATCTTGGTGAACACAACGCAATGGGGCCGACGGGCGAGTTCTTCCGAGTACGCGCCCACCTCGTGCCGAAGTTGGTCGTATTCCGACTGCCAATCCATCGCGTCGATGGGAATCAGGAACGCCAGAATACGGGTGCGCTCGATATGCCGCAGGAACTGAAGGCCAAGTCCCTTCCCCTCGTGCGCCCCTTCGATAATTCCAGGAATATCGGCCACCACAAACGTGCGGTGGTCGCTGAGCTGGACGACTCCAAGATTGGGAGCGAGAGTCGTGAAGGGATAATCGGCGATCTTTGGGCGAGCCGCCGAGATCACCGACAAGAGCGTGGATTTGCCGGCATTCGGCTGTCCTACCAGGCCAACATCGGCGATCAGCTTCAGTTCGAGTTCGAGAGTTCTCCCCTCGCCCTCTTCGCCGGGTTGCCACTCTCGAGGAGACTGGTGAGTCGCCGTCGCGAAAAAGCTGTTGCCCTTGCCGCCCCGGCCACCCTTCGCGACGATCGCGATCTGCCCATCATCGAGAATCTCGGCCACGATCTCGCCGGACGCTGCGTCGCGAACAATTGTACCCGGTGGTACGGGCATGATGATATCGGCACCCGAGTGGCCCGTCTTGTTCGACCCCATCCCATGCTCCCCACGCTCGGCGGCCCATCGATCGCGGTAGGTGTAGTCGAGCAGAGTAGTGAGGTTGCTGTCGCCCTTGATCATGATGTCGCCGCCGCGACCACCGTCACCTCCGTCGGGACCTCCCATCGGCACGCGGTGCTCCCGGCGGAATGACGTACAACCCGACCCACCTGTTCCTGCTTCGACATTAACAACGACTCGATCAACGAACATCTGGAACCTCTGCGCGCGCGGGCGGATGCCGCTTTGCCGCTACACGCGAAAGAAGTGAGCGAAACCGGCTGAGCTGTTCCTTATCGACTAGCGAACCAAGCGCGTCGAAAGTTGAATTGATTTCTGATACGGTTGCGCCGCTATTCAACGCTCCATGCAAATGCGAATGAAGCTGCCTCTGCTGCCCGCTCGCAGCACACGCAGCCACAATGCAAAGCTCTCTCACACGCAAGTCGAGCTCGGGCCGGGAAAGAATTTTTCCATAACCGTCCGTGATCATCCAGGTATCGAGAGCCGGATGCAGCGCCTTAATGTTTTCTCTCAGCATCGTGTAAGACTCTCCGTAAACCGTGCGACACGTATTCTCCCCCAGAGCCACCCAATCCGCCCCGTTGCCCAACTCGGCCGCGCGGTCAGACGCCGGCGCAGTGACGCCCGACACCGCCCGCCACGTGCGTGCTGCATTGAGCGCCCGCGGAAATCCGGCGAACAGGTAGGACTGCAAGATGACTTCGTCCACAGCCAGCGGATCGGCTGACCCGACCGCGCTCTCCATTACCGACCGCGTGACCTGCTCGTCAGCCCCCGCGATTGCCGCAGCAATCTGCACGAGACACCTGGTCGGCTCGTCTAGAGAGGACAATTTCATTGCGGGATCACTGGACGGCGACACCAAATGCCCGCCAGACCAATCAAATCACTGACACCGCAACGACAGTCGAACGAGCGACAGACGCAACGGTAGTTTCGCCAACGATCTCGCCCCGGGAGTTCTTGATGGACTTTTTCAGGAAGTCGGCAAGTCTCGGAGGAAGAGGATCGGGAAGTGCGTCGATTTCCTGAAGCAGGTGAACGAGTGCGGGATGCTGGGCCCGAGGATTTCCATCTTCGACCTTGATCGCGACGCCGATTCCCGAATCGAGAACCACCGCCGAGTGAACACCCTCAGCGCCAACTTTGGTAATGACGCGGCCGTTCGTCTCTTCGAGCATTATCGAATCGAACCGTTCGGTGCCGCCCACCAGGAAAGGGTGGCGTCCCATGGCTTTCACAATTCGCGCGGGAATCTCCTCGCCCCGTTCAGCCGCGCTTCCGAGGCGCGCATACGCCGTCGCCATCTGCTCAAGTGGAAGTCCGAATACGGCAGCACCGCAACCATCCACCGCAACCTCTATCTGAGAAGGCCGCAGGCCAGTCCAGAGAGCCACCTGATGCAGCATGGCCTGCTGCACGGGGTGGTCGATCTGTTCGTACCCCTTGATAGGCCAACCGTTGTGCTTCGCGAATGCCAGCATTCCGGTGTGCTTTCCGGAGCAGTTGTTGTGAGTACGTTTGATTCGCACTCCCGATTCACGTGCGATCTTCGACCCGCGGGGAGAGAGCGGATCCTGTGGACCGCAAGCAAGATCACCCTCTTCAAGCCCCAGCGTTGCGAGCATGGCTTCGACAATGGCTACGTGCTCTGGCTCGCCGCCGTGTGAGGCGCAGGCCAGCGCGAGTTCTTCGTCGCCCCATCCATTTTCGTCGAACGCGCCGCATTCGACCAGCGGAATAGCCTGGAACGGTTTGGCGCACGACCGCCAGTACGTGACCATCGAGGGATCGCCTGCTCCGCCGAGCACGCGATCGAACGAGTCGACTACGGCCGCATGGACCCGGTGGTACGATTCAACCGAATTTCCCCTCGTGACGATGACGTCCAGCTCGTGCGATACCATTCCTTCAAACCTAAGGGGCTCGGGCGCGAATCGGCATTGGGAGCTCAACAACTGTGGGCACCACTGAGGTTCCGAGACGCTTACCTGCCTAGAAAACGGAAATGAGCCCCTTCGTGTACCGACGAGGATCGCGCTTCACATCGGCGAGTACCGAATTCAACGACGTTACAGCCTTGAGAATCTCGGCGTACATCTGATCGTCCGTAAACAGCTTCTTCACGGTCCCTTCGCCCCGTGACATGGTGCCAACGAGAGTATCAACGCCAGCTACAGCCGAAAGCAGCCGCGTGTAGAGTTCGTCGTCGCGCAACAGTTTGCCCAATGTTCCGTTGCTCGAGCTCAGGTTCCCACCAAGCTGCGCAACCACGGTGTCGGCTGAGGCAAGCACGCGGTTCAAATTGTTGTACAAGGCCGGATCGTTGAGAAGCTGCCCGATCGTTCCGCGCGGGTTCTGCAGTCGCACCATCAGCGCGTTGGTGCTCGCAACGGTCGAGTTCAGATTGTCGTAGAGCTGCCGGTTGGTGAGCAGTTGCCCAGCGGTACCCTTCCCCGATGTGACGTCACTCGCGACCTGCTGAAGTGATCCGGTGAGTGCAGCCACCTGGTCGAGCGCACCCGAAGCCTGCACCAATACCGCCTCGTAATCGACCGCCTCGCCGAGTGGCAGGGTATCACCCGGCTGAAGAATCGCGAAGCGCGGAGTGCCCGGCGAGATATCGAAGACCTTGTCGCCGAGGAGGCCAAGCGTCTTGAGCTTGGCCTGTGAATCGCGACGAACCTGGTTTTGCACTGCCCGGTCTACTTCGACAGTGATCTTGAGGTTGCGCATTGTATCTGCGTCAACCGGCAGGAATTCAATCGCCTTGACGATTCCCGCGAGCTGACCCGCAACGGTTACCTGACCGCCCACACTTAACCCCGTTGAGTTGGGGACGAAGCTCACCAGCTCGTAGCGCTTGGTGAACAGGTGGGCAGCCTGGCCAAGCTTTAGCACTGCGACGCCGATAATGACAAGCGCCACCAGGATAACCGCGCCTACCTTGAGCTGATCCCACGTGATGACAGTGGATCTCTTCATGTTTTTGTCCGATCGATGCCGTTCATGTCAGAATCCACCAAGGAAATCGCGCAGGTATTTATCGTCACTGCCGGACATTTCTTCCGGCGTACCAAAAAAGCAAATCTTCCGGTCGGCAAGCACCGCAATTTTACTCGCCATCCTGAAAGCTGACCTGATATCATGGGTGACAACGATGCTCGTCACTCCAAGCTCGCGCTGAAGCTTAATGATAAGGTGGGTGATCGTGGCCGTCGTAAGAGGATCGAGCCCCGACGTGGGCTCGTCGTAAAGCATGATTTTTGGATTGTTCGCCATTCCACGCGCGATGCCCACACGCTTCCGCATTCCGCCGCTGAGATCCGACGGCATCTGATCCATGACCCGGTCGGCATCGAGGTCAACGAAATTCAGTTTTTCGCGAACCCGCACCTCGATTTCTTCATCGGTCAGCCCCGTGTGCTCTCGCAGAGGATACGCGATGTTCTCATGCACGGTCAGCGAGTCGAAGAGCGCCGCCCCCTGGAACACCATACCCATCTTCTGACGCACCTTGAGCGCGTCCGAGAAGTTGAGTTTCGTGATTTCTTCGCCGTCGATGTAGACCTCGCCACGATCGGGCACGAGCAGGCGGAGTAGAAGCTTGAGGATGGTTGATTTTCCGGTGCCCGACTCGCCGGCAATGACGATGGTCTCGCCTTCGAGTCCCTCGAACGAAACATCCTGCAGAATCGGATGCTCGAACTCGAGAAAAATATGATCGAGCTGCACCACCTTGTTGGCCGCCTGCGCCCTGTACTCGGCCGTCGGTTGCTCGTTCGGCTCCTTGTCGCTCCGAAGCTCGCTTCTGATCGCCGCGCGCACACGCTCGTCGTCGCCAGTACGCCTGATTGGTGCACCGCTGCCAGAGTCACTGGGTTCGCCAGGCGTTCGGCGCCGCTCATCGGCCTCTGCGCTGCGGTCCTCGCTCTTGTCGGTCATGACGGGAGGAACGCCAGGAGAATCTGGGTAATGAAGTAATCGACCACGAGAATCAGGATGCTGGCAGTCACGACCGTGCGCGTAGTGGAGACGCCGACGCCTTCTGTGCCGCCTTTGGTCTTCAGGCCGAAGTAACAGCCGACCAGCGAGATGATTCCGCCGAAAACGAACGGCTTCACGAGCCCGTGCACGAAGTCGTTTGGTACATATTTGAAGATGAATCCGCCGCCCGCGATCTGTTCCCACACAGTGCGCCAGTACAACGATGTCGGGATGCCCACATAGGCCGCAGCGATGACGTTGCCACCGAGGATACCGGCAACATCATTGATCACGGTGATCACGGGAAGCATGATCAGCGCCGCAAGAACACGCGGCGTGACGAGCTTTCTGATGGGATCCGTGCCGAGGGTGTTCAAGGCGTCGATCTGCTCGGTGACGCGCATCGAACCCAGCTGCGCCGCGATTCCCGAGCCGACGCGACCGGCGACCATCAACCCGGCCAGCACCGGTCCGAGCTCGCGGATCATTGATGCGGTGACGAGGCGGCCGATATACGCCGTCATGCCAAAAGTCTTGAGCTGGACGGAGAACTGCAGCGCTAGAACCATACCCGTGAAAAAGCCGGTAAGGAGGACAATCGGCAGCGACTGCACGCCGATAGACTCCATCTGCTGGATCAGGTCCGCCCTGTAAAAGGGACGCGAGAACGCGAACCCGATGGCTTTCCCGCCGAGGACGAAGAATTCCTGCAACCCCTGGATTTTTCGCTTCGCCGCGTCGTTGAAGCGCTCGAGCAAATGAAGGTCTCGTGGTAGGGAGCGTTTGCCGAAGCGGGCGGCACGAGGCCACCCCCTGATGTTCCGCGAGACCAAATCTATGTGGTCGCCGCGCATCACGCCCGTTTGCTACGCAACTTCCGGCCCCTTAGCTTGGTTCCCGATGATCGAGCGCATCTCGCGGGATCGACTTGAAGCGCTGTTGAACCTGGCGCAGGGCCGTCGCGTTGCCGTCGTGGGGGACGCGATGCTCGATGTGTATCTCCGCGGGGACGTGGACCGCATCTCCCCGGAGGCGCCTGTTCCCGTGGTTCGCGTGCGCGAGCGAAAGCTTGCGCTGGGCGGTGCGGCTAACGTGGCGAACAACATCGTGGCCATCGGTGCACGATGCGAGCTCGTCGCGGCCATTGGTAAGGATGTGGCAGGCGCGACCCTTCGCGACATGCTGGCCGGTGTAGGAACCGAGACGCGAGCCCTCGTGCCGGTTGGACGGCCGACGACGACCAAGACGCGGGTCATCGCCCGCTCACAGCAGATGGTTCGCTACGACGAGGAGGACGATTCGGACATGGATGGGCCAGATAGCGCACGCCTCATGCAGGCTCTCGAGACCGCTATCGCCGACGCCGACGCCCTCGTGTTCGAGGACTACAACAAGGGCGTGCTCGTCCCCGCGGTTATTTCGCAGGCAATCGCCTGGGCAAAGCAGCGTGGCATTCCGATCATTGTCGACCCCAAGTACAGGAATTTTTTTGCCTATCGCGGCGCCACAATCTTCAAACCGAACCGGCGCGAGCTCGAGTCGGCCCTCGGCGCCGCGGTAGACCTCGAGCATCCCGAGGCACTGCCCGCGACGTTCGAGCGACTTGGTGTGGAACATCTCCTGCTTACACTTGGAGAGCACGGGATGGCGCTCATCTCATCGGATGGAGAAATCGGACGGATTCCCACTACGGCGCGCGAGGTGTACGACGTAGTTGGCGCGGGAGACACCGTCACGGCTTACCTGGCAGCTATTCTCGCTGCGGGGGGAAGTCCGGCGGAGGCCGCGGTCGTGGCGAACTTTGCAGCCGGAGTCGAGGTAGGAAAGCTGGGCGCGGCGACTGTGAGAGCCGATGAGGTGCTTGCGGCGTACGATGACTTCAGCGAGTCGCACGCGCAGGCCTGAGCAACGACCCGAGACAATTGCGCCGTGGCGTAACGCGCGGCGAGTGGAGAATATTTGGACTTTCTGAAAACGGCTGCTGGGGTGGTGGCCATAATGCTCGTTCCCACGCTTGCGGTTTCCAGCGAGGCCGCCGCACAGTTGACCGTCGATTCATTGCGAGTGGCCGACAGCACTGGGGTCATCAACGCTGACGCTCGCCCGGAACGATGCGGACTGTCGACGAGCGAGCTGGCCCTCAGGAGAACGGGTGTCGGGGCGGCGTTTGTCGGTGGCAACGCGGCGCTCTACAGTTATTTCAAGCGTGCGTGGTGGTCGGGAGAGCGCGCCGATGGGTTTTTCTTCAATGCCGACTGGGACGAGAACTTCCGCGACCAGGACAAATTCGGCCACGCAGTGGGCGGCTATCACCTGGCACGCTTCGGCGCCGCATTTCTGCGCAGCGGGTGCATGTCCAGACGCAAAGCTGTCATATGGAGTGCGGCTTACGCTGCGGCGTTTCAGCTCCAGATCGAGATCTGGGATGGCCTGTATGACAAGTACGGATTCTCGTATCCCGATCTTCTCGCGAATTCGGCAGGGACGGCGCTCGCGGTTCTGCACGAGACCCATCCATCGACAAGGGCGATACGGCCGACCATTTCGTACTATCCGTCGGCGGCGCTGCGAAATGCAGATAACATTCCCGGCGAGTTGCGACCGTCGCTCGATTACTCTGGCCAGACTTACTGGTTGTCGGCCGATGTGAACGCGCTTTTGCCGCCATCGGCCAAACCGTACTGGCCTTCATTTCTGCGTGTATCGGCCGGTCACTCGATTACCGACTGGATTGACCCTCTTACGGGAGCTAACATCAGGGCTCAACGAAAGCTGCTTCTATCGATAGACTTCGACGCCGAGAAGCTTCCGGGCAACAACCGTCTGTGGAAGACCTTCAAGCGCCAGCTCGGCTATATCCACCTCCCCTCTCCGGCCTTACAGATAACGCCCGATTTCAAACTGATTGGATGGTACAGGTGAGGAGACTGTTCACAGCGCTGATACTTGCGCTCGCCGTGCCATTTGCGCTCCACGCGCAGGCGTCTCCGTACCTCCCGGTAGACGACATCGCATACACGTATGTGAATGCGTTGATGGCGCGCGGGGTTCTCAGAAACCTTTCTGCCCTGGAGCGGCCGTATGAAGTCGGCCGGGTTCGCGCAGCGCTTGACAGTGCTCGAGCGCGGGGGAGCGGGCGTGTAGTAAACAGCTATCTCGACGCGCTGTCCGAGGCGATCGGCCGGTACGAGCTTCGCAACAGCGTGGACAGCGCCGGCGAGGCGGCTCCGTTTCGTGCGCGCGCAACCTTCGATTTCTACGGCACTGCGCAATCGTCCGATTTGCGTGAGTTGATGCTGGCCGATTGGAAGGACTCGTTCACGCCGGGCATCGGTGGCTATTTCGTAATGGGTGGCGGGCACCTGGCCGCGTCGGTGCGCGCGATTCTCGACAACCGGCTCAATCACGATCCCGAATTCGAGGGGCGGAAGGACCGGAAGATCGCAGGTCGTACCGAGGACGGCTACGTGAGCGGACAGTGGAAGTATGGCGAGATTGCTTTCGGCCGCGCTGGCAGGAATTGGGGGCCAATCGGGTTCTCGGGACTGCAACTTGGGGATGAGGCGTACACCTACGATCACATCTATGCTCGCATCGGCACCGACCGGGTGCACGTATCGACGGTCTCGGCGCGACTCGACAATTACGTGTTGTCTCCCGGTGTCGAGTCGTCGCGGTATTTCTCGACGCATCGCCTGGGAATCAATCGGGGATCGTTCGAGTTTGGTGTGAGCGAATCGTTCGTGTATACAGGAGTGGGCCGCGGGCTCGAGTTCGCGCTTCTCAATCCACTCAACGTGTATGGATTGAGCTGGCGCAATGAGAGAACGGACGGAAATCTGAGTTTCGGATCGGACTTCGCCTGGCGAACGAAATCGTCTGGAACCCTGAGCGGTCAGGTAATGCTCGACGACATCCAGATCGACCGCTGTGACACTGTTTGTCGCGAGCCGTCGTCGTATGGATTCACGTTGAGCGCAGAAGGGCTTCCATTGGCCGGCGACCAGCGCTGGTTCGCTTCGTATACGAGGGTGTCCAATCTCGCGTACCATACGCCTAATGTCTCCGAGCGTTATGCGACTTTTCGGACAGGGCTGGGTCGCAATTACAGTGATTACGATGAGATGAGACTCGGGGCAGACGTGGCGTTGCTGGCTCGCATTCCGCTCCGGGTTTATGTGGCGAGGCGGCGGCAGGGCGCGGGCGATTTCAGAAGGCCTTACCCGGACAAATCCGAGTACGACGATACTCCCGGGTTTCTCGCGGGGACTGCGTGGACCGTCAATCGGGCCGGAGTGAGTGGTGCCGCAATGTTCGGCAGGGACTTCAGAATTCAGGGAGATGCGGGAGTAAACCAGAACACGAATCGCTACAATTACGCGGGCTACGATCTCACGGAGTTCGAGGCGCGCGTACGTTTTACGTGGGTTCCGCGGTGGCGCATTCGGTTCGACTAGTGCGGATTGAAGGTCCTTCCGAGCGGCGGCTCAAATTGTCAAAGTGCGGAATATCAACTTTTCGCGACGCCCATGGAAAAAACGCCCTTGGTCCCGGCGTCGGCCTGTCGCGGAAATCCGGCGCTCGACTACATTGCATCGAGTCGCGGGCCCTTAGCTCAGTTGGTTAGAGCAGTGGACTCATAATCCAACGGTCGCAGGTTCGAGTCCTGCAGGGCCCATCCCACCGAGTCGGCACCCACCGTGTTTGATGGTGCAGCCAGACCTTGCGCTACTTCCAAGCCCCGGAGCCCGCCGTTACTTTTCGGGCTGCCTTCCAGGTCGCGTAGCTCAGCTGGTTAGAGCGCTGCTTTCACACAGCAGAGGTCCGGGGTTCGAGTCCCTGCGCGACCATACACCTCTGTTCCGCCTCGCGCGGACAATCTCCTCCATACCAAGCCACTCGATGAATTCAATCAAGCTGCGGTTGCTGGCTGTCGCCGCAATTCTTTTCATCGTCCCATCACCCGGATCGGCGCAGTCGGCGTCGCAGGCAGCGCAGATGCTGCAATCCAACCCCGGGCTGCTTCGCGAGCTGCGATCCCGCATTCTTTCCAGCGGACTCACACCCGACCAGGTGCGAGCGCGACTTCGGGCTGAGGGTTACCCGGAAGACCTGCTCGATGCGTACTTGGCGGGTGGCAGCGAATCGGGCCTCGAGAACACGGGAACGACCGGTGCCGCAGCAAACCCGAGCGAAGAGGTGTTCGGCGCGATCACATCGCTTGGAATCGTAGACACGACCTACGCGACTAATCTCCGATGCAGCGTCGAAGCCCTGGGCAACGACACGGCGCTCACCGCTGCCGATACACTGAGGGTCGGTCGCGCGCAGGCACTCGCGAACAAACGCGCTCTCTTGAGCGCCTGCCAGGCACGGGCGCGCCGCCTTACACCGAGCGACAGTGCCATGCTCCGGCTCAGGCAGGACAGCGGCTTCACGATTTTTGGGTTGAATACGTTTCGGGAGAACACGACGCTCTTTGACGCGAACCTCAGTGGGCCCGTAGACGATAACTACCGCCTCGGACCGGGTGACCGGCTGGCTTTGATCCTGACTGGCGACGTCTCCGCCGCGTACACGCTGGACGTAACGCGCGAGGGGTTCGTCGTCATCCCGCAGGCAGGGCAGGTTTACGTCGCGAACCTCACTCTTGGAGAGCTTCGCGAAATCCTCTACCGGAGCCTCGGCCGGGTGTATTCGGGAGTTCGCCGCGGGCCGGGTGCAACAACGCGGTTTTCCGTCAGCCCCGTGCGTCTGCGCAGCAACCAGATCTTCGTGCTCGGCGATGTGCTGAGCCCCGGCAGCTACCGCATATCCAGCGCCGGCACGGCTCTCAACGCTTTGTACGCGTCACGCGGGCCCACCGACAACGGCACGCTTCGCAACGTACAGATAAAGCGCGGCGGAAAAACTGTGGACGTGTTCGACGTTTATGACTATCTGATCAACGGCGACGCGACTCACGACGCTCGCCTTCAGAACGGTGACGTGATCTTCGTTCCCGTCCGCCAGCTTCATGTCAGAGTGGTAGGTGAGGTGACGCGGCCCTCAACCTATGAGCTCAAGCGCGGTGAGACTCTCGCCGACGCAATCAGGTTCGCGGGAGGATTCACGCCGAATGCTTCGCGCCGTCGAGTGCAGATTGAGCGCATTCAATCTCCTGCGGAGCGTGCGCTCGGGGGGCGCGACCGCGTTACGATCGATGTGTCACCGGTTACGCTGACGGAAAACGGACCGGGAGATGTGCCTTTGCTCACGGGTGACGTGGTGCGTGTGTTTCCGATTTCGGAGCGGATTCGCAATCGCGTCTCTGTCGAGGGCAACGTCTGGCAGCCGGGAACTATCGGCATGTCGGCTGGCATGACCGTTTCTCAGGCACTGCGTGCGGCAGGCGGCGTAAAGCCCGACACGTACCTTGGCCAGATTCTCATCTCGCGCCTCAATCCCGACTCGACGCGCATTCAGCTTCACGCGAGCCTGGCCGATACTACCGGGCGCGTGATCGGAGACTTCCCGCTCAGGGAAGACGATCATCTTCGCATTTTCTCGGTGACCGAGTTCCGCCCGACGCGATACGTTGCAATTACCGGTGCCGTTCGCAACAGCGGCCAGATTCCGTTCCGTGACGGCATGACCGTGCGCGATCTCGTATTGCTCGCCGGTGGCCTGGAACAGAGTGCAGACCTGAGAGAGGCCGAAATCGCGAGACTGCCGCAGGATCGCCGCAACGGTGCGACGGCGGTTACGTTCCGAGCTGCACTCGACTCGAGCTACATTTTCGAGCGCGGACCCAACGGTCAGTATTTTGGTCCTCCGGGGCTCCCCGCTGCATCCGGCGCGATGCCTGAAGTCAGGCTCCTGCCTTACGACAACGTTCTCATTCTGCGCCAGCCCAACTGGGAGCTTCAGCGGCAAGTGGTGATTGCTGGCGAAGTACAGTTCCCAGGCACGTATTCGCTGCGCACCAAGACGGAGAAGGTTTCCGATCTCATCACCCGCGCTGGCGGATTGACCCCCGAGGCGTACGCCGACGGCGTGACATTCTTCCGCAACAAGGACAACGTGGGGCGCATCGGCATCGCGCTTCCCGATGTGCTCCGCGACGCGCGGTCGCGTGACAACCTGCAACTCCTGAACGGAGACTCGGTGTTCATTCCGCGCTTTAACGCCGTTGTGAACGTGAAGGGTGCGGTGAACTCGCCAGTCGCCGTAACCTACGTGCCCGGCGCCAACCTCGAGTACTATGTGCGGGCTGCCGGTGGAATCACGCGCAAGGGCGACCTGCGATACGCCTACGTGACGCAGCCCAACGGAAAAGTCGAGGCGACTAGCGGCAAGTTCATCTTTCGCAACAATCCGCGCCCGCGCCCCGGCAGCTCCGTGTTCGTGCCCGACAAGGATCCGAGCGAGCGCAGGCTGGATTACATAGCGACAATTGGGTCGATCGCGCAGGTTGCGGCGAGTTTCGTGGCGATAGCGATCGCGCTTCGACGATAGATCGAATGCAAGACGCCGAGCAGGCAATCGTCAGCGAGCACCTCACTTTTTCGAGGTGGCTCGCGGGCGTTCTGCTGCGGTGGCGCATGATCGCGGCAATCACAGTTCTCAGTGTCGTCGTCGCAGTGGCAGCGACTTTCGTGGTTCCGCCGGTATACAGGGCGCGCGCTTCGTTCGTCGCAAACAGCTCCAGCGCATCCAGGCTGCAGGGAGTCTCGGGGGGTTCTGGCGCGGTTGGCGGACTGATCAGCCAGCTCGGCGGCAGCATGGGCGGTGATCCTTCGGAATCCCCCAACTTCTATATCCAGCTCTTCCAAAGCCGTGAGCTTCTGACCCGGCTTGCGCAATCGCGGTTCCCCAATCCACGCACAGACGTGCCGCGCGACAGCGCGACTCTGCTCGAGATCATGCGGATCAAGAAGAAGGATCCCGCCGCGAGGATGGAACAGGCGATCAAGCGGCTGAGCAAAGCAGTCAGCGCCGGCTTCGACATCAAGACTAACCTGGTTGCGCTCACCGTGGACATGCAGTGGTCCGAACTGAGCGCTCAGGTCGCGAACCGGCTCGTCGAGATGGTGAGCAAGTTCAATCTCGAGACTCGAGTATCGCGGGCCAAATCGAAGAGGATGTTTCTCGAGGCGCGGAACGACAGCGCTCAGATTCAACTCCGTAGTATCGAGGAGCGCCAGCGCTTTTTCTACGAGCAGAACAGGGGGATGATCACGTCTCCGAGCCTGAGGGCCGAAGAGGGCCGGATTCGTCGCGACGTTGACCTCGCGTCGAGCTTGTACCTCGGACTGCAGCAACAGCTCGAAGCAGCGCGGCTCGATGAAATCAACGATGCGGCACTGATCACCGTCATCGATACCGCGATCCCGCCGCGAAAAGCGCAATGGCCACGGTACGGCGCCCTGCTCTTCACGGCGACCGCGCTCGGGTTGATGATCGGCGTCCTCGTCGCGGGAAGCATCGCCGTGCTTTCCGACTGGCGCGCGCGGAATCCTGAATCGTGGTCGGATTTCGAGAACTCACTCGGGCGGGCGCGTTCCGACGTTCGGTCGGCAGTCGGGATAAGGCGCGCGGGATAGTCAGCGTGACTCATGCAGCACCGACGTTCGGCGTCGTCATTCTCAACTGGAACAACGCCCACGATACTATTCCATGTCTCGAGTCGCTTGTCGCCGCCGACCCCCAACCACAACATGCAGTCGTTGTAGACAACGGCTCTACAGATGCATCGGTCGCGACGATCCGCAGGTGGGGGCTTGAGCGCGGGCTGACAGGCGGGACGGCCGCGGAATCGTGGCTGGTTGTGATCGAGGCAGGAACCAATCGAGGCTTCGCGGGCGGGAACAATCTGGGCATTCGATTCCTTCTGGACGGTAGTGCCGTCAGCCACGTAATGCTGTTGAACAACGACGCCACCGTCTCACCTGGCTTCTTCGCCGACATCACCGCTGGCCTGCGTGCGGTGCCGAATGCCGGGCTCATTACCGGCACCATTCTCGAGGATCCGGCCCGCGACAAGGTCTGGTTCGCTGGCGGCACCGAGCACCCGATGCGTGCGCTCTACCAGCACCGATTAGAGGTGCCTCAGTCGGATCAGCCAGTTACGACGGATTTTGTCACCGGTTGCGCCATGGTGATTTCACGCCCGCTTCTCGCGCGCATTGGGCTGCTCGCGGAATGCTACTTCCCGTTGTACTGGGAGGACGGGGAGTACTCGTTCCGCGCGCGCCAGGCGGGCTTCCCTGTGCTCTACGCGCCGCGTGCAATCGCATACCATAAAGTCGGAGCGACTGTTGGCGCCGCGAATGTGTCGCCGACAGTCGCATTCTGTCAGAACCGTCTCCGCGTTTTTTATGTGCGTCGCAACTATCGAGGGATGACCAAGGGGATCGCTTTGGCATACCTCGCATTCACGAAACCGGGCCGCGCGGTTGTCGAAGCGGTTAGCGGCCGGCCGCGGATAGGATGGGAGATCCTGAGGGGCACAGTCTCCGGATTCTTCAGTGGCGCCGCCCGCGAATAGCACGCGAGTGAACGGACTTTTCGCTTCCATCGAACCGCGAGCGTTTCGCAAGACGCGCAATCTCTGGCTCGCCTACGCCTCGGAGGCGATGGCTCCAGCAATGAGAGCCGCTGCCGCGATCGCTTCGAAAGGCGCCCGCACCGAGCCCGGCGAGTGGCGGCGCGGCCTCATTCTGTCGCATACGCACATCGGCGATGTTCTCTACAGGACGTGTTCCCTTGCCGCGCTACGCGATGCCCTTCCGTATTGTGAGTGGAGCTACGCCGCCTCGCCGGCCTCGGCTGAAGCACTGCGAAACAATCCTCACCTGAGCGAGGTTCTGCCGATTGTCGAAGGCGAGGACTCCTGGCAGCTCGCAACCGGCGGACTGGCCGCGCTCGCTCAGCGAAAGTTCGACGTTGCGCTATGCACCAACACTTTGCGGCACTACCCGGACCTGATCCTCTCGGCGAAGCTGGGAATTCCAAATCGTGTGGCGTTCAGCAACAAGGGCTTCTCCGGGCTGATCACACATCCGGTGCATCATGTTTTTCCGGACAGCTATCCGTCCTGCTTTCGCGCGATGGTGTCCAGCATCACGAAAGAGCCCGGAACCTGGCCACTGGCGCCTGCGATGCATCCCGGGCCGTCGGACGAGGTCAAGGCCGATGAGCTGTGGAAGTCCTTTGGACTTGGAGACCCATCTCGTGTCGTTGCATGCTCGGTCACGACGAGACAAGCCCGGGGTAACTGGCCAGAATCCGTGATTCTCGATGTACTCACGCGCGCACGGATGCAAAACGAGTTCGACGTGGTGCTGTGCGGCGCGCGCGAGGACGCGATGCATCTGCGTGAAGTCGCCGAGGGCCTGCCCTTCCCGGCACGGATCCTCGCCGGCGAGGCCAACATCCTCACGTTCGCCGCATTCCTCCGCAGGTGCTCGGCACTTCTGACGCTTGACTCGGGGCCTCGCCACATCGGCAACGCGATGGGCATTCCCGTGATCTTTGCCAGGAATCTTGCTCATTCTCGAATCGAGGCAGGGCGCTACTGCGCGTCTGAAACGGATCTGGCACCCGATGTTGAGTATTTGTCCGACGATCAAGTAAATCGCGTGACGCGCGGGATGTCAGTGGATGCGATGGCGCGTGTGCTGCTCGACCGGCTTAGCGCACAAGACGGGCGAGCGTAGTCCCTTCGATCCAGGTCAGGCCCGCGAACCTGGCGTCGGCATCGCGCAGTTCGTTCAGAGCGCGCGTCACTCCGTCCCAGCGAGTATAGTCGTGCCAGAGAATCGTGCCTCGACCATCACGCAGCATCTGGATGGCGTGGAGCGAGTCATTGATTACGTATTCGTAGGTGTGGGACGCATCGACGAAAATGAAATCGACCGCGCCATAATAGGAAGTGAAGTCGAACGTGCCCGAATCGCCGAGCAGCTGATCGATCCTGGCGGACAATTCGGTTGCCGCGAAGCGTGAGCCCGAGGAAGGCTTGTCGGCGTAACGCAGCTCATGCGAGTGAATCGGTGCTACCACTGTCGCTATCGCCGCTCGAGGCAGGTCCAGAGTCGCAATCCGCGAACCGTCGGGAGCGTTTGCGGCGAGGTTCAGAGTTGTGCGGCCGTCGAAGGTTCCGAACTCGAACAATTGTCGCGGAGCGGAGGCACGAACGAGGCGACAGATCGTGATCAGCTCCCGCTCGCTGACATTCCCGTCAACGGCATCGATTTCCCGAACGTCGAGCAGTTCACCGGACGGCGCGATCTCGCTTATGCCGGCACGAGGCAGGTGGGTCGGTTCCCGCGTATCGTAGTTGTACCCGAACTGCCTGCACAACTCGACTATCGTCGCGCGATTCTTCCACTTCAACCAGCCGACACCAAACAGGTACACGGCGCTCGCGAGCCCGAAGAGATAGGGGCGAGTGAATCCGAGTGCCCTCGCTGCACCGCCGCGTCGCGGCGGAGGAGCGATGCCATCGAGCTTCAGCACGCGTCGGCCGTGGCGGCGCTCGCGCCAGGCTTGGTCGTCACCAGCGTCCACAACGGAGTTTCGAGCAGCCGGGCCACCGCGGTGAATAACAAGGTCACGTCGAACGTGACGCGCGCCGTCCAGGCTATGGCGGCCCCGGTCACGCCGAAGCGCGTAATCAACCACCACGCCAGCGGGATGTGGATCGCCAACTCGACCATGTGGAACTTGGCGTTGATGTCCGGGCGTCCCATCGCAACTATGAAACTGGATGGAACGTGGGCCAGCGAGTTCATGAGAACGCCAAATGCGAGAATCCTCACCGCGGTTCCTCCCTGATCAGCGTACGCGTCTCCAAGCCAGAAGCGGAGCAGTACCGGCCCGAAGATCATAATCACGAGCGCCGGAACAGCGAGGATCATCGACATGTTTCGAACGGCCTTGGAGAAAACGCGCTTGAGGCCGGCGCGATCTCCCATGATCTGCATTCCGCTGATCGACGGAAACAGCGCATTCACCAGACTGCCCGGCACGATGAGCATCCTGATCACGCCATCGAATGGAGCCGTGTAGTAACCTACCGCCGAGAGTCCGACGAACGCGCCGAGCATGAATCGGTCCAGATAGATGAGAAGCGGGCTCACTACGTTCGACACCGACATCCATCCGCCAAACGCGAGCAGTGGCCTGAGCATCGACCAGTCGTCGGGCAATCGCCATCTCAGTGACGGGATGGCGCGCTGAACCGCAATGACGGAGAGTGTGCAGAACACCACCCGCGAAACGAACAGCAGGGCCATGATCGCGGGAAGCGTGTACCCATGCGTGGACGCAATCGCCGGGATGAGAAACGAGACGAGGCTGCTCGGCACGCGAACGGCATTACTCAGGTCGAACCGATGCGCTGCCTCCAGAACTCCGCGAAGGCTCAGCAGTAGAAGCGTGACGGGAATCAGTGCGCCAAGCACACGAAACACCGAGACTGCCTCCGCCTTCATCGAATCCGGGATGACAAAGACCTGGTGCGCGAGAACCGGCGCGGCGAGCGCAAAGAGAATTCCGCCCAGCGCGCCGAACGCGAGCTGGCTGATCACCGATCCAACAACCAGATGCGAGACTTCGCTGTCACCGGTAGCCAGCCGCTCCGCAACATGCTTGGTCGTCGCGCGTCCGAGTCCAAGATCGAACAAGCCCGAGTATTCCAGCAGTGCAAGCGTGAGCCCGAGGAGGCCGAAGCGAACAGGCCCAAGGTTGCTGGTAATGATCGGCATCACCGCTACACCGACCACAAGCGGAACGCTGAGGCCACCGAAATTGAGAAGCGTGTTTCGGGCTATCGAGCGCCTGCCCGCTATCGACGGAAATCTCATGTGCGGTCGCTCGAAGGCCGCGAGTCGAGCGACAGTATTCCTTGCAACCGACTGTCTGCCGCCTCGGCTACATCTTCAATCGGCACATCCGTCGTTTCTCCCCATGCTGCTCCACGACCGACGACTGTGTTACCGAATCCCCGGGGTCCATAGGCCTCCGGGCTTCCGGTACGAAACACGGCCACGACAGGCACACCGAGGGCGGCGGCAATGTGCATCGGGCCGCTGTCGTTACAGATGAGAAGGTCGCAGTGGGTAAGCAGTGCCATCATCTCCCGAAGGGTCGTGCGGACGAATATGGCATCGCCCCCGAGCTGCATGTCACTGCCGCATCCGTCGGGATCGATCAACGCGAGTAGTCTTACGCCGTGCGCCGAGGCGAGGCGCCTTCCGATCTCGGCAAAACTATCCTCCGGCCATCTCTTCGATGGGTAGCTGCCGCCGGCGTGAATTGCGACGATCGTTTCTCCCTGCTGAACTCCGTACGACCTCAGCAATGTCTCCGCCTCGTTCCGCTCGACATCGGATACTTCAAGTCGCGGCTCGGGAACCGCTTTCTCTGTGTCGCGATTGGAACCGGACAACTGGTCGAGCAACGCCATCCAGTCGTCCACCTTGTGACGATCCGCCGGCCCTGGCGGAACAGCATCCGTCAGCAGAAAACCGCCTCCGCCGAAGTTGTAACCAACCCGGCGACCCGCTCGGATCGCCCGGGTCAACAGGTTGTTGCGAAGATCCATCCTGCAATCGACTGACAGATCGAATTTTTCGGTGCGTAGGCGGCGAACCATACGGGAAATCTCCGCGCGGTCATACCTTCCGGGTCGATACTTTCCGGACATAGCCGTCCACGGAAAGTCGAAGGTGATGATCTCATCTACGAAATCGACGCCTTCGAGCAGTTCCATTGCGTGAGGCTTGGCCAACAGTGTGACCCGCGCCGCTGGATACATCCTTCGCAGTCGTTGAAGCGCGGAGGTAGCCAGAACAACGTCACCGATGTGCCAGAGCTCGAGCAGGAGGATGTTCCTGATTTCGCCCACTGCCGGCTTCTGATGGAGGGCGACTGCGGCCACAGGGCGTGCGACGGCGTCGAATGCAGCGAGCATCAGCTTCCTTCGTCGCGTTACCGGCCATGTTCGCGCCATGTCTAGGAATCGCTCCAGGTCACGATCGCATTCCGGGCAATTCGATCACCGGGCCGCCACTTCTACGAAGAGATCGTCGTACTGCGACGCGATCTTTTCCCACGTGTAGTTGGCGCGAATTCGCTCAGGTCCCATCTCTCTGAGTCGCTCGACGCGCACTGGATTCGATTCAATGTCACGAATCATTGCCGCCAGGATCTCGGCATCGCGTGGAAAAAACAAACCTCCGTCCGCCAGCACTTCCCTGTTGAATACCGTGTCCAGGGCGAGAATGCAGTTGCCGTAACCCATCGCCTTGAGCAACGAAGGATTTGTGCCGCCCACAGAATGCCCATGAAGGTAGGCGAAACAGTTGCAGTGAAGTTCGCGAATGACTTCCTGATCGTCGATATGTCCGGTGAGGATCACGTTGGGCCCCGCGAGTGATCTGAGCTTGTGGTGAAACGGACTGTCGTAGTTGGCGCCGCCGGCGATCACGAGCTTCCTGGAGCTTCCTGAGGCCAGGAACGCCTCCACGATGAGGTCGGCATGGTTCTCAGGAATGAGCCGGCTTGCGATCAGGTAGAATTCGCCGGGTTCGACGGCGAACTGTCGGACAAGTTGCGGCTTCACCGACTCCTCCACGTACGCACCATACGCGATCATCGTCGTCTCCTTCGCGAACCGCTCGCGATAGAAGTCTTTCATCGCGTCAGCATCGGTGACGAGTTCGTTGCAGAAGCGAACGGCGGAGTGCGCAGCTGAGAGAAAGTACCAACGTGCAACAGGTCCCCATTTTGCGCGCGTCCAATCGAGTCCGTTTACGTTCATGATGACTTTGCGGCCGAACAGCCGGCACAGGGCCGCGTGGTGACCCATTCCTACGTTCACGAAAAAGAAAATCTGGTAGCGGCCTGTCACCAGCGCGTGCAGCACGGCGAAGAACGTTGCGATGACGCCAGAGAAATTTTTCCCACCGGGTGACGGGACGTAAACCAGCCGCACGCCTTTGTACACAGGCACGCGCATCGCTGCCGGGTAAGACCCTCTGCGGCAATACATCACAACATCGTGACCCATCGCCACCAGGCGAGGAGCGATCTCGCCGAAACCGGTCTCGAAGCCGGTGAAATGAAGACTCGGCATCGTCATGCCGTAAAGTCCGAGCATCCCAACCCGGAGAGGCCGCGTGGTGGCGGGACTCTCGGTCATGCCTGAGCCCACCTGCACCTGGCAGTTCGCGTCGCGAACCTCAGATGAGGCGCGCGGTCCACGTCTCCGGCACGAGCGGCGACTCGATCTCGATAGGCAGGTGATACGCGAACGGCTTGGTGCCGTGCGCCGAAATCCAGTCGATGATGCTCTGGAGCCCGTCGCGAAGGTTGACGGTCGTGTTGTAATCGAGCAGGCGCCGTGCCTTGTCGGCCGAGCAGGTAGCGTAGCGAACTTCGCGCGGGCGATCGGCAACAAAAATCGGATCCAGCCTGAAGTTCATCAGCTCTGCGATCGTCTCGGCGAGTCCCAGAATCGAGATGTACTCCTCGTCGGGGCCGATGTTGATGATCTCGCCTGAGAGTCCAGGCTCGGTGCCCATCTTGATCAGAGGGTTGACGCAATCCTGCACAAAAGAGAAGCAGCGCTTCTGGCCGCCATCGCCGTAGACAACCGGCTGCTTTCCCTGAAGCATCCGGTTGATCATGATACTCGCGACGTTTCGATAGGGATCGTCGTATTTCTGCTTGGGTCCGATGATGTTGTGCGGAACAGCGATCACGTATTCGATGTCGTGAGTCTCGCAAACGTTTTTTACCAGAAGCTCGGCCGCATACTTCGCGATGCCGTAAGGATCAACCGGATTGAGCGGCTGATCTTCGACGAACGGTACTGGTCCGTTTCCGTAGCGCGCCATACTCGAGCAATTGACGAAGCGGCCGATATTATTCGTGGCCGAGGCAGCAAGCACTCCCGCAGTATTCTGAAAGACATGCTGCGCGATGAGCGCGGGTGAGAATACGCTGAGCCCCTCAGTCGCGATCGCGGCGCAATGGAAAACAACGTCAACTCCCTTCGTGAGCCGTTTCATCGCCGCGACATCGCAGCAGTCCGCCTGCTCGAACTCGATTCCCTCGGGGAGATTCTGCAAATCGCCGCCGATCATGTTGTCGCAGCCAACAACCTGGTGATTGCCGGCGATGAACTCGCCGGCAAGGTGGCTTCCGAGGAACCCCGCCGCCCCGGTAACGAAAACTTTCAAGACTGCCTCCCAGCGGCAGATTCAGTGCCGATAAAGTGATGCCCGCGCAGCACGCGGGCAGACTTGTAATTTCGCGGGTCGGGCTCGTTGGGGCAATTCCATCCCGCATTCCATCCCGCATTCCATCCCGCATCTGCGACTACAGGCGCAACGGCAAACTGCAACGGCAAACTGCAACGGCAACTGCCATCAGGGAGAACGGCGGAAGAATGGGGAGCTCGGGGGAGACATCCGGAAGGATGCCTGGGAACAGCGCGGGGACAGCGAGACTCTCGCGAGTGACTCATTTTCCTGGTGATAAACCGAACCACCCATGACTCTTACACACCCCGTCCAGCGCCGCGAGCGCCTGGCGGTGATCAAGAAACAAAAAACATTGATAAAGCGGCGCCTTCGCAGAGATGTCTCCCACTTCTCTACAAACTCCCGCCCTTCTCCCTGATGGCAGGTGTCGTTACCTGATGGCAATTGCCGTCACCTGATGGCAGTTGCCCTTATCAGTACGCTCCCGTTCGCCTCACGACAGCAGGAAGCGTGCGGAACATGATGCTGATGTCGAGCCAGGGAGACCACTGCTCGATGTACTGCCGATCGAGAAAGACCACGTCTTCGAAATCCACCACCGAGCTTCGGCCGCTCACCTGCCAGAGGCCGGTAATGCCGGGCTTCGCATCGAGGCGGCGGAAGTGGTGGTCCTGATAGCTCGCGAAATCCGCCTCGAAGAACGGTCGCGGGCCCACCAGCGACATATCGCCTCGCAGCACATTCCAGAACTGCGGCAATTCATCAAGGCTCCACCGCCTGAGCAGAGCGCCAAGCCGCGTCACGCGCGGGTCTTCCGGAATCTTGAATAGCCGGCTGTCCCCGCTGTGATTGAGGTGAGACAGAGAATGCTTTTCCGCATCAGCGCCGACGCGCATCGTACGGAACTTGAGCATCCTGAAGCGTCGACCGCCAAGGCCCGCGCGGTCCTGCGTAAAGAACACCGAACCAGGCGAGTCGAACCTGATCGCAATTGCAATCAACGCGAGCACCGGCGCGAGAAGAATCACTCCAACCGCCGCACCCACGAGGTCCACCGCGCGCTTGGTGATCACGGCCGAGGCCTTCAGAACTGGCGCGCCAAGCTCGAAGAAGGGCTGGTCCTGATGCCACACGAGCGCGGGCCTCACGCCTGCAATCTTCACGGCTCTTGCCGGATAAAGAACCTGGCAGCCCGCGGCGAGGCTTGCCTCGCGCACGTTCATTATCTGCTGGTCGTTGAGATGCTGGCAGACGACAACGGCCTCGACGTGGTACGCGTCGATGATCTCTGGCAGATCGCGAATTGTCCCCAGAATGCCGTCGAATGACACACGTCCGACCGGAACGTACCCCGCCAACGAATAGTCCCCGCCCGCGCCGATAACCGACTTCTCGAGAAGAACACTCTCCTCATCGCGGTCCGTAACGAGAACTGCTGGCGCGGCACCGCGAGCACCCGGCCAGACGTGAGTTAGAAAGCGCTCGGTGAACAATCGCTCGCCTTGCAGAACGACCCAGGTCAGGGAGGCGGTCACCACATAAAGCGCAAGCGCTCCCATCACATCGCCGGCAGCAAGCATGCCCCACAACACGACCGCCGACGCAAGTGACGATGCGGCCAATAGCCGAAGCCGTCCGTTGAGGCGACGGTGCCGGCTGTAGTTTCCGGTGAACATCAAGCTCGCGATCACTGCGAGCCCGAAGTTGAGGCCCGCGCCGTATCCCGCCTCCATCGCCCGCGCGAACTGCGAAGCCATTCCTGGACCGAGTACGGAGCTGGTCGCGGCAAGCGCGGCGAACAACTGGCATACGAGAATGGCGGCGATGTCGCCAGTCAAAAGGACCGCGAGGCGGGTCGCAATGCGGGCACTATGGCGCTTCACGGAAACCGGACGACGCTCGCGAAGGCGAGTGCGAACGTTGAGTGCCGATGCGCCGTACGCCGACGAGGCACGCGTCCCCGGCGTGGACGTCAACCGAAGATGGTGGTGATCCGCGAGCGACGAGCGTTTAGCCATCAGGCGATTGTTATCGTGGAAATTGCCCCCGAAGCGAACCCTCGCCGCTTCGTCTCCAACGTGCGCAAGTTACTGGCCAGCAGCAATTTAGGCTCGATTATCATCGTGAGCGGCCGGGAGTGAATGTCCCCACTCGTACGCTGATCGTCCGGTTGCGAATGTCGAGCGTGGAATTGCCTTTCGGGCACCCCGACTGCTCCTGAAAAAACGCGTTTAGACGGTTACCGAACGAGACATCGGCCGAAATATACCCGAAGCGGTTGCCCAGAGAGCCTCTCGCCCCGGGAAAGACGCTGACATCGTGGATACAGTAACCCTGGTAGCGCGCAAACCCGTACGTGCTCTGAATGTCCTGATTCCACCTGATACGTCCGGCGAAGACTCCGACGCTCCACGCAGGTTCAATGTAATCCGCCGCCGCCCACTGCCCCGAAGCTCCCGGCCCCAGGCCGGCCGCGAGGGGCTGGCCCATCTGGGTGTATCCCTGGATCACTTTCCGGCTGGTGTAGAAACTCCCCTGCGGGCGATCCCTGAAAGTCGCACTCTGCTCAACACTTGTCAGCTCGGCCTGAAACCGAAACCTCCCCTCGCTTCGAAAGGCGGGCCGAGCGTATTGAAGTCCGAGCGTGTAGCCCTGACTGTGATTCGGTGCGACCAGGAGGTCGCGGAACGACACCGGGAATTCGAGTCGTGCCCATTCCGTGTAGGCCTCGAATCCGTCTTCCGGAAAAACCCATCGGGCAAAAAGCGAGAAGAGCTGATCCCGACCGCCAGGTCTTAGCGACGAATCAGCGAGAGCCCGATTGTTGGGCCGTCCGGTTGACGCGAACGCGTCGAGGATTCGCCCCGGAATGCGATCCCACCCCTTCGACGTCGCGTAGACCGACCTCGCGCCACCAACCACCAGGTTGCGTTCGAAGTTCGGCCGGTAGGTGAACGCAAATGCACTCAGGGAGCGGAGGTTGTTCGTCGATGTGGTGTCGAAGAAGCGCGATTCTGTGAGCCCGCCGACGAGCAACCTCGCTTCGACTTCTCCAAACCTGTTGCGCCATGGCCGCTCGGTCCGAAAGAAGATATGTGGAAATCCGGGTGCGTTGTCGCCGAGGATGATGGCGTTGCGTATGCCCGGACCGAGCCACTGGTTTTCGTTTGACGCACCTGCCGAGAAGCCGCGCAGGGTCACCATCGCCGTGGACTGTCCGGCGTCGAGCCGGTCGATCGACTTGGGTCCGAACCGGGTTGGCAGATCGATGGAGTATGGCCCGAGAGCGTACCAGGGAAACACGTATCCGCCGCCGCTTCGCTCCTTTGGCACGGGTGGCGAGTAGAACCGGATCGTGTCGCGAAGCAGGAAGTAATCGTTGTCGGCCCGCACAAGTTCCGGCGCGAGGATCAGTCGCAACGGCCCGGCAGCAATCTGGACGCCCGCGAGAATGCGAGAACTCGTGCCGACACCGGCCCACACCGGCCCGTCATTGATCGAGAATGGCAATGCATTGTTGTTGACGGCGTAGAACTCGGGTGCGATGACTGCCGCACTCAACCATCGAGAGCTTGCCGGACGCGGGGTCAACGAAGATGCGGATCGAATCATGTAACCCGCCACGCTCGCCCTGCCTCGCAATTGATCGAGTCGCATACGGTCTGCAGTCAATCCGCCGACCAGCGTGAGTGGTGTGACGTATCGCGCGACTAGCCGGGAAGTCGAATCGACCGAACTCTGCGCAAGGATTGATCGTGAGGCACCCGCTACGAGGATGGATGCAACAGAAAGCGCGACGATTACGCGCCTGGCCCCGTCGAGCGCACTCCGGGGCCATGTCTTAGATTGTGGGGCGCG
The DNA here is from genome assembly GCA_046593165.1 of Gemmatimonadaceae bacterium. GTDB lineage: Bacteria > Gemmatimonadota > Gemmatimonadetes > Gemmatimonadales > Gemmatimonadaceae > UBA4720. The sequence goes on along the minus strand of JBKJRW010000018.1, from coordinate 4,728 downwards.
TGCGGGCAACTAAATCCGGGGCGTAATTGGTCGAGACAGCACACTCATCAGAGTCTGAAACTTATCATTCTGTCGTAGTGCATGAATAGGACGAAGTCACAACTCTTCCGCACGTTCGCTGCAGTTGCTATTGCGGCGACCTGCACTGCATGGCCCGCAGCCGGCTCGCAGGAAGGAGCTGGCGGAAGCTTCAGGCCGGAGCTCTTTGTCGGAACTCCTGCGGAGAGCTACCTGCGATACCTCCAGACCACGGGCAAGGTTCCTCTGTATCCGTGGTCATCGCGAGCGTTTTCGCAGCGCGAGCTTCGCAAGTTGATTCCACGCGATTCGGCGCATCCGTGGAGCGCGCGACTAATGGATGAGAGCCGCGAGACAGCGGGCATCCGGTACGGAGTCATCAAGCCCTCCACGACTCTGCGATTCAACAGCGCGTTCGCCTATGGTTCCAACGACGGTGCCGTGTGGGCGGGCCGCGGGCTCACATCGTCGGCACAACTCGGTTTCTACGTTTCGTGGAAGCCGCTCACGCTGACCGTTGCTCCGCTGGTGTTCCGGGCGGAGAACCAGGCGTTCGACATTCTATCCAACGGACGGCCTGGCAACGCCGCATTTGGCGATCCCCTTTTTGGCGGGATCGACAAGCCGCAACGATTTGGCAGCACGGCATATTCGCAACTGGATCCGGGGCAGACGTCAATTCGCGTGGATCTTCCGATCGTATCGTTCGGAGCGTCCACTGCGAATCAGGGCTGGGGCCCCGGGCAGGAGCTTCCGGTAATTCTCGGTAACAATGCGGGAGGATTCCCTCACCTTTTTGCCGGAACCAGCGAGCCTGTGAACATCTTCATCGGCAAACTGCACGGAAAGGTGATCTGGGGCAGGCTTTCGCAGTCTGCCTACTCACCTGTTACGGGAGCGTCGGAGTACATCAGTCGCGCCGAGCCGGGGCGGAAGCGTTTCGCAACCGGTTTTGTGGTTGTTGGCCAGCCGCGGGGCTTACCTGGCCTGGAGATTGGAGGTGCACGCTTCTTCCATTCGATCTGGCCGCGATCTGGACTTCCCCGAAGCTACTATACGAAATTTTTGCAGGGCTTCCTCAAGAAGAACCTCGCCCCCGATCGGCTGAGCGATCCGCGATTTACGGGCGGTGTCGATGATCGCGGCATCTCGGACAATCAGTTGGTGTCTGCCTTCGCGCGCTGGACCCTGCCCCACAGTGGTTTTGAGTTGCATGGCGAGTACGGTCGCGACGACCACAGTGCCGATTTGCGCGATCTCACACAGGAACCGGACCATGCCCGCGTTTACAGCCTTGGCGCACGCAAAGTCCTGAAATCTCGCGCCGGTGTTCTTACTGCCGGTCGCGCCGAGATCATGAATTTTCAGCTTCCCCAGCTCACGCGATATCGCGGCGAGGGGGAGATCTATTTGCACGGCCTGATTCGCCAGGGGCATACGTACAAAGGGCAGTTACTCGGTGCCGACGCAGGCGCGGGCACTGGCGCGGGTTCAGTTCTGGCGGTCGATCAATTCACACCAGCGGGTCGCTGGACCGTGAGCTGGCAGCGAATCGTGCGCCGTGAAAACGGCGATTTTCTCCTCGTAGGAGTCAGGTCCCCGCGCTCGATCGATGTCAGCCATGCGCTCGGGTTCGAGATGTCGCGCTTCATGCGGGGCTTCGACGTGACGGGAGGACTGACGTTTGTGCGTGAACTGAATCGAGACTTCAAGCGGGACGCGACCAACATCAATGCGTTGGTCGGCGTTCGTTATCTGATGCGCTGATGCGGGTTCAGCTCGCATGGACGATGCTCACCGAAATCATGGTGACAATTGCCGGCATTCTTCTGCTCAAGCTTGCGGCATCACTGCTGGGTCCGGCCGGTTTTGGAGAATACACGCTCACCAGACGTGCTGTCGGCCTTCTCTATCTGCCGCTCGTCATGGGTCTTGGCATCGCGGCACCGCGCTATATAGCGATAGCCCGCGCCGGGGCGCTGGAGGGTTACTCGGAGAGATCGTTTGCGAGAGCAGCTCTCGCAGCGGGGCTCTTGCCCGCGTTGGCAGCAGTGCTGCTGATGAACGCGCAACCCGATTGGTCGGCAATCGTTCTGTTCGGAACGACATCTCTGTCGCGTCTGGTTCCACCAGCGACCCTCGCGCTTGCGGGAATCGCGCTGCACAGTATGGTCTACGCGATCTACCGAGGCCGTTCCGAGATGGGGTTTGCGAACGCACTGCAGCTCGTGAACCTGGGAGTGATCCCGGTTGCGGCTTTCGCGCTCGCGCCGCACGATGCCGCAGCCGTGCTCTCCACAACCGGGGCAGCGTGGCTGGTGACGAGCGGTATTGCCTTCCCACACCTTTTCTTCCGAGAGCACGATTCGCGCACAGGAATTGCCGGCACCGTCAGCACCAGAGAGCATCTGCGGCTGCTGCTGCGATTTGGCCTGCCGCGTGTGCCTGGCGAGTTCGCTCTCGTTGGCCTGTTTGCGATTCCCGCACTCATCGCGTTGCGCACACACGGCGTAGTCGTGGCGGGCCAGTTCTCCGCAGCGATGTCGGTGCTTGCGATGGCATCGGGCATGTTCGCCCCTGTCGGCCTCGTGGTACTACCGCGCGCCAGCGCGCAGGCCGCTACGGGAGACATGGACGGACTGCGAAGGCTGGTTCTCGGAATACTGGGGGGCGGTATATTGCTCGCCGCAATGGTGGTTGTGGTCGGAGAGCTCCTCATTCCAACGTTCATCCACTGGTACTTCGGCGCCGCCTTCGCGCCTGCCATTCCCATTTTCCGCGCCTGCCTCCTCGGAACCATTCCCTTTGCCGTCTACATTCTGATGCGCAGCGTTCTCGACGCGGTCGATGTCAAAGCGGTGAACAGCAGGAACCTCCTCATTACGCTCGCGGTACTTGTTTCGCTCAGCCTGTTCGACTCGGGGATAATGTGGATGTCATGGAGTCTCGTTGGTTCGTTGACACTGCTCGGGGGGCTGACACTTTGGGATACGTACCTTCGGCTGCGCGCTCCGGCGGTCGGCAAATCGTGAACGCCCCTTGGGGAACTTCGGGACAAAAGCCTGAGCCCAGGCCAATGGCTTTGGTGCCTGTCGTTGACCTTGGCCGACAGCACCACTTCCGGACCAACCATTGAACAGAAAAGGAATCATCCTCGCCGGCGGTTCAGGCACCCGCCTCTGGCCCTCCACGAAAGTGGTCTGCAAGCAGCTGGTACCGGTGTACGACAAGCCGATGATCTACTACCCGCTCACCACCCTGATGCTGGCGGGCATCCGCGAGATTTTGATCATCAGCACCCCCGCCGATACCCCGCGCTTCAGCGAACTACTCGGCGACGGAAGCCACTTGGGTCTCTCGCTGACCTACGCGGTCCAGGAGAGCCCGGATGGTCTCGCACAGGCATTCATCATCGGCGCCGACTTCATCGGATCGAGCCCAGTAGCCCTCGTACTCGGCGACAATCTATTCTTTGGACACGGGTTGTCTGAACAGTTGCAAACCGTTGCCAGAGAAGAAGATGGGGCTACTATCTTCGCGTATCACGTTAAGGACCCCGAGCGGTACGGCGTCGTTGACTTCGACGCGAACGGAAAGGCCAGGAGCCTCGAGGAAAAACCTGAGAAACCCAAGTCCCAGTACGCGGTCGTAGGCCTTTATTTCTACGACAACGACGTTGTGGATATCGCGCGGAATCTCGCTCCATCGCCCCGCGGGGAACTCGAAATTACAGACGTCAACAAACAGTACCTGTCGCGCGGCGCACTCAAGGTCGAGACGCTCGGCCGGGGCATGGCGTGGCTCGACACCGGCACCCACGAAGCGCTGCTGGCCGCGTCGAATTTCGTCGCCGTCGTCGAAGCCAGGCAGGGCCTCAAGATCGGCTCGCCGGAAGAGACGGCCTTCCGCATGGGGTACATCGACGAGCAGGCTCTCTCCGCGCTCGCCCTGAAAATGGGCTCGAGCAGCTACGGCGAGTACCTCTTGTCGCTGATCGACTCGTCGTCGCCCGCGAAATGAACGTCAAGGAGACTTCCCTTCCCGGAGTGCTCCTCGTCGAGCCTCGAATCTTCGCCGACGAGAGAGGTTTCTTCCTCGAGACATTCAGCACGCGCTCGCTCGAGGGATCGGGAATACCAGCTGCATTCGTTCAGGACAATCACAGCCGCTCGTCAAAGGGTGTGCTTCGGGGACTTCACTACCAGCTCGATGTGCCACAGGGGAAGCTCGTGCATGTCGCGCGGGGCAGGATCTTTGATGTTGCGGTGGACATTAGAGTCGGGTCGCCACATTTCGGCCAATGGTACGGCGCCGAACTGAACGACGAGAACCTGTCGTCGCTTTGGGTTCCCCCGGGATTCGCCCATGGATTCTGCGTCCTGTCCGACGTCGCCGATGTTCTGTACAAGTGCACCGCGCTGTTCGATGCGGCCGACGACCGCGGGGTCGCCTGGGACGATCAGCTCATCGGAATCGACTGGCCTGTGGACGAACCTGTTGTGTCGGCGAAGGATCGCGGGCACCTGGGATTGTCGGAGAGCCGGGTGGATCTTCCCCGCTACCTCTGATGCGAGCGATCGTCGCCGGTGCCGGGGGGATGACGGGTGCCGAGCTGGTACGTCAGGCGCGCGAAAAAGGGTGGGAGTGTGAGGGGTTTACCAGGCTCGACCTGGACATCACGGACGCCGGCGCAGTAGCGGCCGCGGTCGA
>JBKJRW010000171.1:0-22602 GCA_046593165.1 Gemmatimonadaceae bacterium | reverse complement strand
GGCTTATACGATAAGTTGAAGAATGCCACAGTCGCGCATCTATGTTGATACGTCAGTTCTCGGCGGATGCTTCGACCGCGAGTTCGAGCAGTGGTCGAACGCCCTCGTCCAGGACTTCCGTCAGTCGCGGTTGCATCCGATCCTCTCCGACCTGTTGGCGGCGGAAATCAAGAACGCGCCCGAGCAGGTTCGTGCCTTGCACACCGAGTTACAGGCGCGTTTTGGACCTGGTATTCGGCTTTCCCCGGAGGCGATCGAGCTCACCGATCGATATGCCGTCCATGGAATCTTGCCGCCAAGATTGCGCAACGACATGCTTCATATTGCGCTCGCGACCGTGGCGAACGCCGACGTGGTCGCGAGCTGGAACTTTCGCCATATCGTCCGCTTCGACAAGATTCGCCTCTTCAACGCGGTGAACCTTGAGGCGGGCTACAAGCCTCTGGCAATTCATTCACCTAGGGAGATCGCAACCGATGACAGCCAAGCCGAATAGCTCCGCAGTGCTCGAAGCGGATGCCGCATTTCACGCTGTCGAGTGGGTTCGCGAGGTGCGCGACCAAATGTACGCGGCAACATCCGCCCTTTCTCCCGAGGAATTGATCGCGTTTGTGCGCGAGGCCGCGACCGCGAGTAGTGTCGGCGCTCAGGCCGCCGCGTCGGAGTCCGATGCCCGCACCGCATAACGTGCGCTGAACCCGACGAGCGAAACAAGGAAGCTCGCTGCGCTCCCATTTTTTGAATCGCTCGCAGGTTAGCTGGGGCGTAGAACGCACATAAATGGCGCCTCAAATGACCGATCTGAAGGAGCGACGGGCATTAGCCCGGCTAGCTGCGGAACTGTCGATCGAGTCTGTCGGTGCGTTGCTCCCGTTTCCAAGCCGAGGGCTGGAGACACCAGAATCGATAAGCGAGGATGGTATGATCGTGATTTCACGCTGGGAACCCTCGGCGTTCGTCCACGCCACGAGTCTCCTGGAATTGCATCGGGAACCTCCATTCCGTACGCGGTTCTCACCCCATGTCTCATGACTCGATTGTAACCCAGGGCTTGTTGACCGGACCGCGTGCGTTCTAACATTCGTGTGAAGCTGCCGCGGCACGAAAAGCTGGACGGTGCGCTCTGGCACGCGTACCGGAGGGGCTGGGCGACTTCGAGGAAGCACATGCCAGTATCGGACGTTGCAGCGGTGGGCGGATGGAAGGACATAGCCACTCTTCTGACGTGCTACACCCAGGCAGATGCCGACACGATGCTGGCCGTCAAATGGAATCACCCAGGAAGATCAACGAAAGGGCCGTTTCCGGGTGATATTCTCGCCAAACGGCCCACCACACTGGCCGCGAAGTACCGAGCAACAAAAAGCCCCACCGCATAAAACACGATAGGGCTTCGACTTACTTAGTTGCCCCTCCAGGTTTCGAACCTGGACTCTCCTGATCCAGAATCAGGCGTGTTGCCAGTTACACCAAGGGGCAAAAATTGCCTCGCAACGAAACCGGAGGCAGGTATCCCAAATTAGTCGATTGGCCGATTTTGTTCAATCGGCGCATTCCAACCCTGGGGCACACCCACGACCATTTCTTGAATAGAGTCCGTGCCCACGGGGTTCCACTCCCCGCCTTCGGGGTAGAACTTTGATTCCTCGAAATACTCGTAACTACAAGGCAATGCCGCCCGCACATCCATATAGTAGAAACAATACCCCGTATTCCCCTCGAAACTTCACCTTCGCGCGCCTGCGGCTCACTGTTGGGTCGATCCTCGTCGTCACGTCAGCAGCCGCGTGCCGCGACGTCGGGCCCGCTTTCGGTCCGACGATCCCCGCGGCCCGCGCCAACGCCGAGGGGCTCTTTGGCGGAATCGCCCAGCGCTTCACCAACGTCCAGCGCAATCCCAAATTTGCCCACGCTCGCGGACGACTCGGCAAGAACGCGCTCACGCCATCGGCGATCTACAATGACACTTCAGTCTGGACGCAGATGACCTCCGATGGCGCGCGCACCGTCACGGTCGAAGGAGAGTTCGCCAACAACCGCTACCTCTTCGCGGCCAAGCCATCTACATCCGCCGCCAACGAACCGGGCGACTCACGTCACACGATGATACTCCGCAAGCTCCGCGACAGCGAGTTCGAGTGGTACACCAACGTGGACATCGCCGCCGGCGCAATCTCGGCGAACGAAATCGGGGGCGTGATATCCGCGCTCATGAAATCCGCCGAACGCCGCTCCCCTGCCGCGATCCGTGCCGACTACCGCGAGACCTTCCCGCGCACCACCGCCGCGCTCGGCCGACTTCTCACACTCGATACACTCCGCGTGACTGGCGATGCCGACGGCGCGACCACTATTGTCCTCGGCATCCGTCTCGATCCAGCGAGTATCAAGGCGACGATGCCGGCATTCGCAGCATACCTGGAGAAATATTCTACCGCATCGCGCTACAGCTCAGTCGTGACTGACAAGCGCGGCGGACGCTGGATCGAGCTATCGGGGGCAGAGAACTTCATGACGCTCAAGCTGAGATCCGTTGACGGACATTTCGCTCCGCTGTCGGGAGCTTTACGGCCGATCCCGGACGAACTTCTCATTCAGTCGGAATTCACGACGAAAATCCTCTTGTTCCATGTCGGATTCAAAAAGCTCATCGGAGACGTGAGCGTGATTCGCGGCGAGCACGAGCGAGGTTGGTTCATCCGCTACACCCGGGAACCAGACTGGAAACTTCCGCCGACGGTCGGGTTTCTCATCAAGACGCCACTCCGGCGACCCTTCCAGGGTACGGGCGCGATGTTCCGCCTGGCTCTTCAGGATGCGCCAGGCCGACAAAGCATTATCGGCCGTCGCACATCCGCGACTGTTCAGGAAAGTGCGATCCTGCGTTTCCTCAACCGGCTGAGCGGCACCGCGATGGGCGACTTCGTCGGCAAAGCCGAGACGGAGGAGAATCGTTTCAGCGCCGAGGCATTCAATGCAATGCGGCTCGACGCGAGGGCGCTGCTGCAGTAAACAAGAAAGCCGCGAGAATCCTGTAAGGATTCCGCGGCTATCAACTGCGGCACTCAGGCCGCGAATCGTGCCACGCTCGCCGTCATTGGAACTCTACGTCCTACCGAACGGCGGCGGGCAGCTAGCTGTAAGACCTTCTACACCTGCACCCGCAACAAAGTTGCGAATCGAAACTCGATGGAGCTGAGGGGGATCGAACCCCTGACCTCTGCATTGCGAACGCAGCGCTCTCCCAGCTGAGCTACAGCCCCGCGTAAACCACGCGACGAGCTGAACTCGCCTCCCGGAAGAGGACTGACATCCCGTCGCACCGGGCCCAAACGTCGAAGCCCCGCTGAAAAGCTGGCGGGGCTTCAGACTCAGTACAAATTACTACTTTTGGGGGACAAGTCAAGACAAATCGGCTGAAAACCCCTCAGACTGCCCAACCTAACCCCTTGCCTGGAAACACGATACGACTACATCCCCGGCCGCGGCTGACTCGACGGCGGTACCATCCCCTTGACCCTCATGTACGTCACCAGATTCCCGTAATGCTCAGCATTGTGAGCCGCATTCATGATCAGAGCATACATCCGCGTTCGATCCTGTCCGAACATCTTGATCGGCGCAGCACTCCCTGCATCGGTTTGCGCGTACGCCCGCTGGCAATACTCGGTAGATGCCTTCAGCGCAGCGACCAACCCTGCCTTTGTCGTAACCTTACTCTCAACATCGCCCTCAGCCCTCGCCGGCTCACCCGTAGCCAGCGCGCAGAACATGTACTGCGCACCCGCCACGTGACCGATCAACTGGCCAAAGCTGCGCACCGTCGCCACCGGCTTGAACGAGTAATCGCTCTCCGGCATCTGCTCGGCCGACTTCGTGATGTTGTTCGTAAAATTCGCCCAGAGGTCCTTTGAGCTGGACACGGCGGGATTGGCCACTGGAGCAACAGTCTGCGCCATGGCCGGAACGGCCAGGAGAGTGGCAAGAGCAAATGCTATACGCTTCATGAAAACCTCGGGAAAGAGTGGGAGCCTTGATGCCAGACTGGTAAACTTGCAATGCGGTCCGCAGATTCGCACCCCCGAAAGTTCCACATGATCCCCTTATATTCACCCCCATGTCGCTCACCGTTCGCTTCCTCGGCACCTCCGCATCGCGCCCCACGGTAGAGCGCAACGTCACCGCCATCACGATCGTTCGCGAAGGCGAAACGCTGCTGTTCGACTGCGGCGAGGGAACCCAGCGCCAGATGATGCGCTACGGCACGAGCTTCGCCCTCTCCGACATCTTCTTCACCCACATGCACGCCGACCACATGCTCGGCATCATTGGCTTGTTCCGCACTCTGGCTCTTCAGGGTCGAACCGAACCGATGAGACTGTGGGGACCCCGGGGCTCAGACGCCCTGCTTCGCCAGGCCATTGCCCTCGGAAGCGACAAGCAGCCATTCGCTCTCGAGATAAACGAGGTCGTACCCGACACGCCGATTGCCCGAAAGGGATATTCAATTCTTCCCTACCCCGCCGATCACAAGGACAAACTCGCCCTGGGATACGCGCTGATCGAGGAAATTCGGCTTGGCCGCTTCAATCCAGACCTGGCGCGCAAGATGGGAATCCCGGAAGGGCCCGCGTGGGGCAAGCTGCACAAGGGAGAAGCCGTAACGCTCGACGACGGCCGCGTTGTGCAGCCATCGGATCTCGTCGGTCCGTCACGCCCCGGCCGGCGGATTGTGTTCACAGGAGATACGCGACCTGCAGAGTCCACGATTCGGGTTGCCGAAGGCGCGGACCTTCTGATTCACGAAGCGACATTCGCCGACGAGGAACAGCCGCGCGCGATCGAGACGGGTCACGCGACAGCGCGCGAAGCTGGCGAGGTTGCAGCCAAAGCCGGGGTTCGGCAGCTCGTGCTCACTCACCTCTCCGCCCGTTACTCCGTCAACGCTTCGGAGTTGCTCGGTCAGGCGCGCGAAGTTTTTGCCGAGACGATCGTCGCGCGAGACGGAATGGAAATCGACGTTCCGTTTCAGGCGGAAGCCGGAAGTTAGGGTCGGAGCTCGGGGTCACGTGTTTCCGTCTCCGCTTCCCATCGAAGTTCATCCGTCGCAACCGGCCGGAACATGAGATCGAACGCCAGCCATAGCGTCTTTGCGAACGGATACGCGATCAAAACTCCCGCAATGAGAACGAGCGCACCAACCCACTGTATCGCCTCCCACGGCGGGTCGGGCCAGGTGATCACGAGCACCGCGAGAAAGCCGAACGCGAACAGCATCTCCATCGCGATCAGCATGATCATGTAGGCGCCGAGGAAGTAGTCGCCTTCCTCGCGGTTAAGGTGAAGGCCGCAGCGGGGGCAGCGCTCCGCAAGCTTGAACCACGACTGAAGCACGCCTCTGCTACCGCAATGCGGGCAGCGCAGCGTCAACGCGCGCCACAGCATCGCGACGCCAACGCGCAATGTGATTTCCGGTCGTTTTCGAGGTGTGGCCATCGTCGGATTGCTCCCTTCAGCAATATATGCTTCGCGGGTTCTCGCGAGATTCCGCGCCGTGCTGCACATTCATCGGAGCACCTGAAAGCAGCCCCTTACGCGTGAGTCTTTTCATCATGAAATTCATACGTGTCTACTTCACCGCCGCTCTTATCGCTCCGGCTTTGCTCTTCACCTCTTCGGCTGCCGCACAGCGAACGCAGAAGCCGCCTCTCCACGCAAAGCACTGGATCGCCATAACCGGCAAGCCCCTGAGTGCCACCACCGGTTCGATGATGTTCCAGAAAGGCGGCAACGCCGTCGATGCCGCATGCGCTATGCTAGCGGCCGGCGCGACGATGTGGGACGTGCTCTCATGGGGCGGCGAGACTCAGGCACTCATCTACCATCCCAAACTCAGGAAAGTCATCGGCATCAACGCGCTCGGCGCAGCTCCCACGGGGGCAACCGCGGCGTATTACAAATCGAAGGGTTACAGGTATCCGCCCGAGTACGGCCCCCTCGCAGCGGTAACGCCCGGCACTCCTGGTGGATTAATGACGATGCTGGCGGAGTATGGGACGATGTCGCTGGCGGAGGTTCTGGCGCCAGCTATCGAGATGGCCGACGGATATCCGATCGAGGCGCAGACGGCGAACTCGATCGAGCGACTCAAGGGCGAGATCAGGAAGTGGAAGTACTCACGCGCGATTTACCTGACGCATGCGGGAGAAAAGCGCGAGGCACCCGAGGCGGGCGAGATCTTCGTGCAGAAGGATCTTGCCGCGACACTGCGCAAGCTCGTCGATGCCGAGCAGCAGGCGCTCAAGGCTGGCAAGTCGCGAAAGGAAGCGATCTACGCTGCTTATGACAGGTTCTACAAGGGTGATATCGCGCGCGAGCTGGTGCGTGGCGCGCGTGAGGAAGGCGGCCTCTTCACCATGGAGGACCTCGCCAACTGGAAGGTGAAGATCGAGGAGCCCGTGAGTACATCGTACAGGGGCATCGAGGTTTACAAGCTTCCGTTCTGGCAGCAGGGCCCGGCGATGCTTCAGGCGCTCAACATTCTGGAGAATGCTGACTTGAAGTCGATGGGTTTCAATTCGCCGAAGTACATGCACACCCTGTATCAGGCGATGAGTCTCGCATTTGCCGACCGGGATTTCTACTACGGCGATCCCTACTTCGCGCCCGAGGAACCAGTGCGGGGACTTCTGTCAAAGGAGTACGCGAAGAAGCGCTACGCGCAGATCGACTGGAATCGCAACGACACGACTGTGAAGCCTGGCGACCCATTCGCCTTTCAGGGTGGGAAGAATCCGTTCGCTGACATTTTGTCGAAGTGGACAGTGATTCCGGCGCCGGACGAGAAGCCGAAGAGTGGGCAGCAGGACAAGGTCGTTCCGGATAGTGGTTCAGCGCCGTTAGCCGATGCAGCCTTCAAGGACGCATTCTATCGCGGCACCACTTCTATTGAGACAGCCGATGCCGAGGGGTGGGTGGTATCGATAACTCCCAGTGGCGGCTGGGTTCCAGCGGTTATTGCGGGAAACACAGGCGTGGGACTCAGTCAACGTGCCCAGAGCTTCGTGACTGATCCGCGTGACGGGCCGTTTAACGTGATCGAGCCGGGGAAGCGACCGCGCGTGACTCTGACCCCAACCATGGCGCTCAAGGATGGGCTGCCATTTCTGTCATTTGCGGTTCAGGGCGGCGATTCGCAGGACCAGAATCTTCTGCAGTTTTTTTTGAACATTGTCGAGTTCGGGATGACCGTGCAGCAGGCGGCCGAGGCACCGAACCTCAACAGCTTTCAGATGCGCTCGTCATTCGGTGCTCACGAGTCGCGTCCCGGCCGCATGCTCGTCGCGTCATCCACGCCCGACAGCGTCCGTGCGGAACTAAGGCGGATGGGTTACACGCTCGAGTTCGAGGAGCGAACTTCAGGGCCGATCAATGCGATCTGGTTCGATCGGAAGCACGGGTCGATGTGGGGCGGCTCGTCCAATCATGGTGAGGATTACGGGATCGCCTGGTAGGAAGACAAGCGCGGAACTTGGAGAGACGCAGGTAAGAGGGGTCAGAGGGCATAGTAACGAGTTGCGAGGTCCAAGCGCTCTCCGTCTTGACTCGAAACTCAAGACGATGCCTCTCTGACCCCACTTACCTGTGTCTCTCTAGGTGCCGAAGTTCCCCCGATCCGCTGGCAGGTTCCCTATCAAGCGAGAGTGCTCCGTCAGCGTGGCCCGATCTTCCACTTCGTCCAGATCACCACCGACGCACAGGGACTGTTGCCTCTCGAGAAGCTGATAAACTCAGCTGGCACGAACGACGCAGAATAGACCTCAACCGCGCCTATCTCGGCGCCTGAAAGGTATTCCTCCGGATTGCCGGGTTGCAGAAAGCCATCAATGAAATACCTGGCGCAGGAGCGCTTTAACAGTTGGACCTTTTCCAGCAGGATGTTGAGACTCGGACCGTTCCTTATCTCGATGTCCTTCGGCTCGAGGAATACACCGGATTGGCGACTCTTTCGCTCCGTAAACCCGACTCTCTGGAGCCCAGCGTCTCGGGCCGCACTAACGACGATCGCTTTTAACACCGCGACTGACGCACCGAGTGCGACCCGCATGCCGGTTATCCCTTCCGGGCGAAGATCGACAGCGGTTTGGATCGGTTGATACCCGATTTTTCGAACATTGAGGCGCCGGGTTCCCGGCCGCACTCCGCCAAGAATGAACGTTCCATCCTGCGACGTCATGGCAACGGCATCGTCCTCTTCGATGGCAACACGCGCTCCCTTGCTCGGTTTCCCATCGGCGTCGTAAACCCGCCCTGAAATCGATGTCGTAACCTTTACATGCCTCACTCCCGACGTGTCGGCGGCTGCCGCCAGGAAAGGCGGTGGGAGGCGCAGCGAGACAATTCCGACAAGCGACGAAAGATTCACCTCGACCGCAGCGGTACTGTCATTTCCTCGCGATGCGACTACGGCAGCGACGAGATCATCGGGGAGCCCGCACATGCGAAAGCTTCCTGCCGCCGAAACCGGCGATACGCGCTTCTGGGGAATCGTTCTGATCGACTTCTTGCTCAACTGATAATCGGTCCACCCGACGCTAACAGAAGCTCCGTCGGATGGATTTCCGGATTCCGCATCGGCCACTGTCCCGACGACGACAGACGGCCCTCTGGCGCGTTGCTCGGCCGGACAGATAGAAGCTACGAACGTCCGAGCCGAGGGAATGCTCAGCATCACGAACGAAGCATCACCGTCGCTGAAGATTTTCGGTGTAGTCGTCAGCGTGATGGAAAGCGAATCGAGAAGCGGGTGCTGGAGCTCCATGACGCGAGTGCCAGCCGGAATTCCCTCAATCCTGAATCGCCCCGAGGCATCAGTCGTCGCGGAGAGAGCCGTTCCGGAGACAAAGATGGAAGCGCCGCGAAGATAACCGCCGCGGAGGCTGTCGATCGCAACTCCTGTCAGCACCGCCTTCCCCGCCGAAGCCGGGACGGCTTCCTGAGCGCCGATGGGAATCGCGGCCGTCGACAGACCCAACAAAAAAACGAGTTCGACGAGTCCGGGGCTGCTCAACATCCACCTCTATAAGGTTGCCGTCAATTGGAACCGCCCTTTCCCATGACAACACGCGAGGATCGACTCGCCCCTATCTGAATGGCTGAGGGAACAGCGTGGCGGAGCCGCGGAACACTCACCCGGAGAGAAAACCTGTCGATTCAGTACCCTCGCAACTCGTGACTATGCCCTCTGACCCCTCTTGACTGTGTCTCTCTAAGTTCCGGTTTCAGGCAGTTACGACCGAGGGACTAGTCCCAGCAGTGATCGGCATCGACCTCCGAAATAACAGCGAAAGCACATCCTCGGACAAAACCTTCATCACCGAATCGGAAGTGATCCGGGACGTTACGCTCCGCGACTCCGGCCCGTGCCACTGATGCCATGAGTACCGATCATTGCCCGACGTCTTTCCGCCCGGGTGAAGAAACACCACCATCGCGTTGCTCGCTGTCGGCATCTTCACCTGCACACCCCAGCGCACTCCATCGGGGCCGCTGAATACCCGCATCTCTTTCGCCATTCAAATTCCTCGTCTCGAGGGAAGCGGCTGCCGTCCGGCAAAGCCCGCACTCTCCTCGTGCCAGTACTCCACTTTCTCTTCGCCAAGTTGCCAACACAGCAGCACCGGCCGCCCGTCAATCTCCCCCGGAAAATCCACCAGCCCCGTGTCGAACCCCTTCATCTCGACGCCGAGTTGCCTGATCTCCGCAAGGTAACCGTCAATCTCCTTCGCGAGGTGCTGCGCCTCGCTCTCCAACCTGTCCGCCAGCTCATTGGGCTCGCCGACAACCCGGTTGGCGGCGACCTCCTCGAACTCGCGAACCTTTTCCTGCCATCGCCAATAATCGCGAACCGCATCGCTCACGATTCGCCGCACCAGGGGGAGCGTCCGGTTAGCGTCCTCTACAGTAAAACTCGCGCGCACGACGGAAGGTTGTGCAGGGGCCATGCCCAGGGTCAAGACTGAGCCAGCGCGGTCTCTTCCGCTGTTCTCTCGTCGATCCGACGCTGCCGCCGCGCCTTCGCGGCCTCGAAGCGACGAATCTCATCCTCACTCTCGGCAATGAGCCCGGGAACCGGGATAGGCCGTCCGTTCCTGTCCACCGCAACGAAGGTGAGATAGCACGAATTCGTGTGGCGGCGAACACCTGTCTGAAGATTCTCTGCCTCCACCCGCACGCCAACCTCCATCGATGTGTGGCCCGCGAAATTCACACTGCACTTCATGATGACGAGATCGCCCAGATGAATGGGCTCGCGAAAGTCGACCCTGTCCACCGATACGGTGACGCAGTTGGTGCGCGCATGCCGAATCGCCGACACCGCCGCGGAAGTATCCATCATCGCGAGAATCACGCCCCCGAACACATGATCCAGATTGTTCGAGTGCTGCGGCATCATGAGCTGCGAGGTCTCGTGCTGAGTCTCCCGCACCGTTCGTGCTTTCGTCGAGGGATTCACTGAGAAATCGAACCGCGCCTTGCGACACCCGCGCGAGCCGCCGCAGCGAGCCGCACCCCATGTTTCGGCGCCGACTGGTGTCGACGGACAAGTTGCGTCTCGACGTCATCGGCGCGAGCATCCTCGAACGCGCTCGACAACGCCGTCCTGAGCTTTCCGTCAACTCTGGGAGTGTCGAGCCAGAAAAGCCGTGGCAGCCGGGTGTTCACAACACCGAGCGGCCATTCATGCTTTCTGAGATCGCGCAGAATGACCTCGGTTTCCTCCCGCTCGGGGTCCCACCGTGCAATCACATCGTAACCTGCATGGCGCCAGCGCACCTGATTGCCCTCGCGCACACCACCCGCGCCCAGTATAGCCGTATCGCGCACGACCGCGTTAAACGCGACCGATTCGCCCGAACGAATGTCGATTGCTCCACGCGACGAATCGGACTGCTGAAAATTCTCACGCTCGAGTGTGGCCCGCCGGTTATACAGTATGTACGGGCCGGCGACAGCGAGTATGTCGGTCTCGCCGCTCGCCGCGACAATCACGTCGTCAGTGCCTTCCTCATCCGGATCGAGCAGCCGCGCGTCGGGATTGCCCGCCAGATACTCTTTCTCCCAGGCCGAGACGCGCGTTTCTTCGTACAGGAGCTTTCGCTTTCCGGTCAACAGGTCGCGGCTGAAGATGGGCTCACGGGCAAAGAACGCATCGTCGTACGACCGAGTGACGTCGTCGATGTACACTTCATAGAAGCGATTGCCGGCATTCGTCAGTATCAGAGGCGAGGTCCGCGCGCTGATGCCCCGGGGCCCGCTCCGCACCCAATAGGTCGTGCTGGCGTCGGCTACCAGGAACTCGGCAACCGGCGGGGACGGGGCAGGCAACGAACAGCCGATCAGGGGTATAATGGCGAGCCAGGCGGGGTATCGCATCGCTGGCAAATATAGTGCATCATGCCCGCTCCAACCTCTTCAACTTCAGAATCCAGAATGCGTTCATATCCGTTACTCGCTCTCGCCCTCACCGCGTGCATCGGCAGCCGCGACGCCGCCATGGGAAAGGCCGAAATGGCCCCAGACTCGATCGGCGGTTCGGCAATCGGGTCCGGAACGGGAGTGGCTCAATCGGCGCCCGGCCCGACTCCCGCGCCAGGCAACTTCTCGGCGGAACTCCAGAAGCTCAGAACCGATCCGTCGGCTCCAATTCGCGGGCTTTACGTCAACCGCTTCGCGGCCCAGAGCACGAAGAAGATGCGCAAGCTGCTCGCAATCGCCGACTCGACCGAGATCAACGCATTCGTCATCGATGTGAAGGACGAATTCGGGCTCAACTACACCTCGGCCGACCCGATGCTGCAAAAGAACGCGGGAACGCAGACCAAGGTCGCAAACATGAAAGCGCTGGTGGATTCCATCAACGCCCACGGAGTCCTGCCGATCGCGCGCATTGTCGTGTTCAAGGATTCGGTCGCCGCGCGCATGAATCCCTCCTACGTCATTCGTAAAGCCGATGGGTCACCGTGGCGTGACCACAAGGGCCTCACCTGGGTGAACCCGTACGCCAACGCAATCTGGGAATACAATTTTCGAATCGCCGAAGAGATGGTAAAGATGGGTTTTGGCGAAGTGCAGTTCGACTACATTCGCTTCCCTGAGCCATACAAGAGTCTTCCCGCGCAGGTGTTCCCCGAATCGAACGGCCGTTCAAAGAGCGACGCGCTCGCCGCTTTCCTCAAGGAAGCCAGGGTTCGCATGGACAAGCTCGGAGTGCGTACGACAGCCGACATTTTCGGACTTACAACGACGGTTGGCGGTGCCCTCGAGATCGGACAGAAATGGGAGCCGATGGTTCAGTCGGTGGACGTGGTTCTGCCGATGGTGTATCCGTCGCACTATCCGCGCGGCTCATTCGGCATCGCGCGGCCCAACGCCGCGCCCTACGAGATCATTCACACTGCCATTTCGCGCGGGCGCGTGCGTACAGAAGCGCTTGGTCTCAAGGGTCAGAGAGTACGCCCCTGGCTTCAGGCGTTCACCCTTGGCGCTCCCAAGTACGGAGCAGCCGAGATCGAGGCGCAGAAGAAGGCGGTGTACGACTCAGGCTACGAGGGATGGGTCCTGTGGCATCCGGGTTCGTCGTACGACATCTTCGTACCGGCTTTTGAGAAGACGCTGGTGTCACGAGCGAAGAATCCGCCCGTTCAGCCGAAGAAGACTGTTTTCAACTGAATAGCGCCGTACCCGGAGGTGGGCAAAGTTGCCCGCCACTACTATAATTGCAAAATGATCACGACAGCGAAGATAGACGGCATGACCTGCTCACATTGCGTGAAGGCCGTGTTCACCGCGCTCGGCGGAGTTCCCGGCGTTACGCACGCCGACGTCTCCATCGGACAGGCAATCATCGAGCACGACGGGACTGTTACGCCTGAGGCAATCCGCGAGGCCATCTCCATTGCCGGTTACGAAGTCGCGGACTTTCGCGATGACCGCCGCACGCTGCCGGTGGTGTGATGAAGGATCAGCGGCACACTCCCCTGCATACGCCCGCGAGCGAGCATGAAATAAGGGGAGTGGCCGCATTGATGGCGCCCGATATTCTGCAGTTGCTCGACGATGATCCGTCGAGCATCGCCGTCGAAACCGAGGAGATACATCCTGCGGATCTTGCCGACATTGCAGAAGCGCTGCCGAGGGAACGTGTAGCCGACTTGCTGCGTGCGCTGGCGCCCGAGCGGGCGGCCGACATTCTCGAGTACCTCGACGAGGAGCTTCGCAGCGAAGTCCTCGAGCGCCTCCCGACGCGTCAGGCGGCGGACCTCGTATCGCAGATGACGCCGGACGACCGCGCGGATGTTCTCGAGGACCTCGAGGACGACCGCGCGGACGAGATTCTCGCGAAGATTCCGGAACAGGAGCGCGAGGAAACAGAACGCCTCCTTGCCTACGAGCCGGACACCGCCGGCGGACTGATGACCACAGAGTTTGTCTCGGTCTCGGAAACCAGCCGCGTAGAGGACGCGCTGGCTGGAGTGCGACGAATCGCGCGAGCTGGAAGACGCGAGGCGATGCACGCGATCTATGCGGTTGACGACAACGGGGTCGTGAAGGGCGTGATGTCGCTGACCGAGTTGCTCGCGGCACCTGAGGGAGCTCTGGTGCGAGAAGTCGCGTGGGAGGAGGTCGTCACCGTGCCGCCAACGATGGATCGCGAGGAAGTTGCGCGCCTCACGTCGAATTACGATCTCGTGGTGCTTCCTGTAGTCGATGACAATCACCGAATTCTTGGCGTGGTGACGGTGGACGATGTTATCGACGCGCTCGTGGAGGAGCACACCGAGGACGTTCAGCGATTTGGTGGAATGGAAGCGCTGGATGAGCCTTACATGCAGATCGGATTCTGGAGAATGATCGGAAAGCGTGGTGGCTGGCTCTCCGCATTGTTCCTTGGCGAGATGCTGACTGCTACGGCGATGCAGCATTTCGACATGGAGCTCGAGAAAGCGATAGTGCTCACCCTGTTCATTCCGCTGATCATGAGCTCGGGCGGAAACTCGGGATCACAAGCAACATCGCTGATAATCCGGGCGATGGCGCTTGGAGAAGTACGGCTTCGCGACTGGTGGCGGATCTCTTTCCGCGAGATCCCGGCAGGAATAGTGCTCGGATCGATTCTCGGTTTCATCGCCTTCACGCGAATTACTGTCTGGCAGCAGATGGGGATATACAACTACGGTCCGCATTACATGGCTCTCGGAGTGACCGTAGGAGTTGCGCTCATCGGGATCGTGACCTTCGGCTCGCTTGTCGGATCGATGTTGCCCTTCATTCTACGGCGCCTCGGATTCGATCCTGCGAGCGCGTCGGCCCCTTTCGTTGCCACGCTGGTAGACGTAACGGGGCTCAGCATCTATTTCTATGTTGCGATCTTCTTCCTCAGAGGAACGCTGCTCTAGACCAGAGCGGGGTGTGTGAGGAGGCCGCTTCAACTCGAAGGGAGAGACAGAATGCAAATTGAAGTTGCGGCCCAGCGCATCCTCCTGTTGAAAGACCGACTGTCGCCGCAACAGGCAAAAGACATCGCGTGGCAGAAAAAACTCGGCGCGTTCGACGCGTTCAGCAAAGTGACGAGCTTCCTCAGCAAGCCGAAGGACGAAGACTTCACGCTTACCTACAGCGAACATCGCTATCAGCCTTTCTGGCACGTGGTCTCGAGAGCGCGCTATGAGTACACGCGCACCACCAACTATCAGGTGGCATCGAGCGGAAAAGAGGTCAAGTCGGTCACAATCCACGACACGAAGTACGATGTGCTGAACGGCCACTTCCACCTCCCCGTGCTCGAGTATTGTCTACAGGAAGAGCGCGACGAGAAGATCATCGACGGCATCAGCGGCAAGGACGCGCCCGGGTTGCGACAGTATCTGTCGATGGCGCCGACGGAGGTTGCAGGGCAACTCACAGAGGAGGTCGAGTCCGACACGATACTCATTCCTCCGCACGCGCGAATTTCCGCGATCATGCGGGATTCCCTTTCGAAGATGATCACGGGCATCCAGGCCGATACGATACTGACGGAAGAGGTGGAGGTTTCGAGTGTCGATCTCTACTATCGACCCATCTACGCCTTCAAGTACGCGTGGGCCTCGAAACAGAAGGAAGCGATCATCGAGATCGACGGTCTCACGGGTGAGTTCAGCACGGGCACGCGCGTGTTCACCGAGTACTTCGGAAAAGTTCTCGACCAGGCTTTCCTCTTCGACATTGGCGCGGACGCCGTGGGTATGTTCGTTCCCGGCGGAGGTATCGCAATCAAGGCCGCCAAGAAATACATCGACGCCAGGACGAAGTAGCAGGCTGATCACCGCTTGGCTGAACCTGCGCGGAGGTACGCCGCGCTTTGACATCCCTCCCGAACCGCCGTATATCCCCAACGGCCATCAGTTCTGGAGGGTATTGCCATCAGCGATGCAGCCGCGCCACCAGTAACACGCACCGAACGTTTGAGGCAACCGCTGCAGCTCACGCTCGGCATTGCGCTCCACCTGCTTCTGATTGTTGCGGTCGTTCAGGCATGGACCAGCGGGTGGCCCGGAAGAATCTGGCTGACTGTTGGCGCACTCCTGGCCCTGGTCGCATCGGGAGCGCTTGCCCGCCGGTGGCGCAGCGCCCCCCTGCTCATCGGATGCATTGCCGTCGCGGCGGTCTTCCTCTGGCCCGCACTTCAATTCGGGTCTGATGCGGCAGGGCTCAAGATTGGCGGACTTCCATTCGGCGTTGCAACGGCCGCGCTCATTGTCGCGGCACTGGTAATTGCCGCATGGCAGCTATGGAGATTGGCATCCTCTCCGCGCATGCCGAGCTGGGTTCGCTTCATCCCCGCCGCAGTCGCTCTCTACGCCATTGGCTTGATCGCTTTCGGCGTATACCAGGGCGCACCACCATCCGGAGTTCTCTCGGGTGATGGGCCGCTTCCGTGGTGGATCTCCGGTCCCTACATCGGGAGCGCGGTGCTGTTGCCGCTCGGCCTGCTCGTCTCGCTCGTAGTGCTTGCCATGGCAGTCGCGCGGCGGCGCACGGGAATTGTCACTGCACTCTCGGTGTTCGTTGTGATGGTCTCGGCCTTTGCGGTAAGTGGTCTCGAGCTCACACGGCATGGTCGGCCGAATCTCGCGCAGTTCATAGTGCCTGCTTCTTCCTCCGGCGCGTCGTCCAATGCGCCACAGGTCGCCGACGGATCGCCGGAAATAGTCACTGGTCTCGGGGCCGAGGAATCGAGTCTGGCTCCATACGAGGGCAAGGATCTCGACGAGATTTTCGCGCGGGTCGCGACAGGAGTGCGATACGAGCCGTACAGCGGAGTCCTGCGCGGTGCGATCGGGACAGCCGTAGCGAGAAGCGGCAACTCTGCCGATCAATCGATGCTGCTGGCCGAAGTTCTCCGCCGGGCTGGATATAAGGTTCGATACGCGCGGGGTGTACTGGCGGACAACAACATCGATGCGGTTGTTCGCGGAATGTACCCACCGGGAATCGAAGTCGAACAGCTCGGCCCGGAATACGCGCCATACGATCCGGCAGCAGACACAGATCTGCGGAATATCGTGCGCGACCATGTATGGGTCGAGGTTTTTCAGGGGGAGACATGGCTCCCGCTGGATCCCTCTTTCCCGCGCTCGAAAATCGGCGAATCGTACGCGCAGGGCTCGGAGCGGTTCGACACGCCTGACGATGCGCTCTTTCAGCGGATCGAAGCCACGTTGAAGGAAGAGACGGTCAACGGAAAGTCGCGCGAGCTCGGACGTTTTGCGGGCACTGTTGCCGCGCTCGGCATGCAGCCGATTTCGCTCGTCGTTCGCTCGATTCCGCAGAGTAGCGGTGGCGACGCGGCACAGGGGACAATGGGATCGCCGGCCGGGGCCATGGGCGGAATGGGTGGCGCGCTCGGCGGAGCGACAGAGGCTCCGAAGCCGGCCGAGCCTCCGAAGAAAACAGAAAAGAAGATTGTCGGTGTGGCCTACGTGCGCGAAATGTCGGTTGGTGGATTGCCGCAGAAGCTTCAGCGCACCACGGTCCGCAGCGGCGACAATGGCTCGGCCATTCGACGCGAATGGATTGAGTTCAACCTGACGGGCCCTGCAGGTCCGCCTCGCCGTGTGGACCGCGTGCTATACCAGGCGGATGACAGGGCGCCCGCGCCTGCAATCGAGCGCCGATACAACATCGCCGTTCTTTCCGGTCGTATTCCGAGGAGTTTCGCCGACGAGCAGACGAATCGCGCAAACAGTATGGTGAATGTCGAGGATTTCGAACAGAGAGCCAGGCGCGTTGGAGACACGTCGCCCGACGATCCGAACGCCAGGGTCGCGGCAGCCGACCTTGGCAAAATCGGTGACGCTCTTGGCACCGTCGCCGGACATTTGCTGGCTCTGCGATTCGCGGCGGAGTCCGACTCGCTGAGCAGACGAATCGCCGACGGAACCGGTGTGGCGCTCGCATGGTCCACTCCGCGAATTCTTATCGTCGGAATCGAGATGACAGGCAAGGCAAAAGGCCAGATGAACGCCAAGGTAAGTCTCGATCTTCGACTCGACGAGGTGACTGCCTATCCGTATCCGTCCGCGCCGGCGCAGATCGTTCCCTTGTTTCACACCGCGCGCGGCATTCAGGAATCGGTCATCGAAGGTCGGCTTGTAGCGCTAGCCACAGGCCGGGATCCAGCGGCGAACACCGCACAGCTTATCGGCGTGGCGGAAAAACAGGGAGTGCCACTGGTCGTCATCAACACCTCCACTCGATCAAGACTCAACGAAATCGCCCCCGGGATTCCCGCAACATGCGTGCAGCTGATGGACGCGGCCATTGCC
Source organism: Gemmatimonadaceae bacterium (assembly GCA_046593165.1). Taxonomy (GTDB): domain Bacteria; phylum Gemmatimonadota; class Gemmatimonadetes; order Gemmatimonadales; family Gemmatimonadaceae; genus UBA4720. The sequence goes on along the minus strand of JBKJRW010000171.1, from coordinate 4,732 downwards.
AAGGGACGTGAGATCATCATCCCGTCGCGAGCCATCGCACTCGGCGGAGAGCAGCAGTGGGGGTGGTGGGAAGTCGATCCGAAGTCTGGTCAGGTGATCGGCGTGATGCAGGACGGCGGTCACCAGGGCATGGTCGAGTACAGCGTGAACTCCGAAGAAATCGGATTGAACGACGAGTCGGGGCAGATTCTCGGAATGATGATGGGATCGATCGCGACAGTGGGAACGCTGTCCGCACTGTTGCTGAAATACGGTGAGCCCACACCAGCCCTGATCAAGGAACTGGAAGCCTACGTCGCGCAGATACTCTGCAACTCGTGCCCGGAAGGAGCCAGCGCCAAAGCATCGGTCAGTGGGCCAAGCGTAAGCGCAGGCGCAGGCAACGAGTGCTACAAGGCGTCAAAGAAATTCGGCGGCAGCGTCGATATCGGTGCGGAGCTCAAGGTCGGCTTCTGCGACGCATACGGAAAGGGATTCAAATGCTCGTCCGGAATTATTCTCCGCGCGCTCAAGAAGCAGAGCATGGTCACAGCGGATAAGGGGACCATCAAGTTTGGCGGGGCGGAAACCGAATCGAAGATTGGATGCACCGACATTCAGGGATGAGCTGATGATCACCGCCAGATGTTGGGTTCCGTTTCTGATTCTGATTGCCGGATGCAGCAAGAATGATTCGTCCGGTGGGCGAACAGCGTCGGCAAATGTGAAGGCCGCAGACGCGAAGCCCGCTGCCGTTCTTTCATACTGGGCAGGGGCACAGCCCGCGGACCTTGCGCAGTACCCGGTGCCGACTGCGGTCGCCACGGTGGCCCGTGCGGCCGACATCCCGCGGCTGATCCTCGCGCCCCGCGGTGCTGAACCTGTCGGGTCGGCCCGAAACCTCGCGGTAGAAATCGAGGTGCTCGCAAGCGGCACTCAGCCGAGAATATTCGGAAGCCAGGCTACCGATGGCAGGAGTTTCGTCGTCGTTGACACGCGGTGGCGCAACGTTCACCCGAAGAAGCGAATGGACAAGGCGTCGAGCGAAGGCAAAGCCGATAGAACGATGGGGGTTGGGGCGTTCGGCGGTGGTCGCACTGCGGGAACCGCAAAGGACTCGGTTGACCGCGATGTCGCGTATCAGGTGCCGCGGCTTGCCGACCATGTGTATCTGGTAGCGGACGGCATGGCGACCTCGCTGCATTCGGTGACGGAAGAGATTCCGGGAGGCGCAAAGATCGGCACGGCATTCACCATAGCGAAGCTCGGTGAGACGCGGGAGGCTCGCCTCGCATTCATTGCGCCGGCAGCAGCGAAGAATGTCGCGATCCAGTTCCTTGACTACGAGTACGGCCACGTGCTCGTGCCTGTGCGCGGCGATCCCAAGCGAGCCAAGGGCGACGGTACTGCACCGGGAAAAGTTCTGGACAAGGCGCAGACCGCGAAGCTGGACATCGCCGCCCACTCGCTCGCCTATCGAGCTGATTTCGAAGGAGCCGCCGCACCAGAAGGCTGGAGATACGCGATCGTACAACTGGGCGGCAGAAGCCGCTCGGTCACGGGAAAGCTGGGCGACATCGTTCAGGTTGACCCTGCGAAGTACATCTGGCTGGAAGGCGACGGAGGATATCTCTATCCGGCCGCTGGAGGTTCTACCACAGCCGGTGGCCTGCTGCGATTCACGCCAGAGATTTATCAAACTCAGGACGTGGCGTTTCTGGTTCCATCTACCGCCGACCGCTTCAGACTGGGGCTGAGGGCCGAGAAGGAAGTGGCGAGACTCGCCGTTACCGACAAGAAGCCTGGTGGACTTCCGAGTGCGAAGGAAACCCACAAGGATGGGAATACGATGGAGGTGATGCTGCTCGGCGCGCGCCAGGAAGGCGAGAACATAGTACTCGATCTTGCCATCAATCCGCTCGATACGAAGGGTCAGGGAATCGACATCGCACCGGATCAGCAATTTCTGCTCGTAACCGGGAGCGGAGAAATTCGAGCGGACATGGCGGCGACATGGAGTCGTAAGAACAAGCCGCCTCAGCCATTCGTCGTTCAGCCAGAAACTCCTGTCCGCTTCGAGCTCGTGTTCCCCAACCGCGGCGGACCGACGGCCTTGAGAGTTCGCGGATTCGAGAGCGAGGGCCGCCTCAAGCTCTGAGCGGTATCGGGTCCGCCGTACTGAAGTACCAATGGAGAACCGAATGAAGAGAACCAGCCGCTATGCGGTCCTTGCTATCGCGCTGACCATGACCGCGTGTCTCGACAAGTGCGGCGACAAGAAGAGCGACGACGGGACGGCAGGCGCGGGCGGAGCAACTGTGGCCGGTGCATCGCTGATATCCGCGGCTCAACAACAGGGTGCGTTTCTACCCGCTGAGCTCGCCGATCCCCGCTTCGCCGACGAGAGCACGCTCCCAATGGCGCCATTCCAGATGCCGGCGACGGATTTCTCGACTGCCGGCGCGGAAACAGAGCCGAACAACACGCGCCTGACGGCAACGCCCATCGGACAGGGACTCGCCATTCGCGGTGAGATGACCGCCGGAGACGTCGATCACTTCGTGTTCGAAACCACAGGCGAACCTCAACTGTGGGCAGTCGAGGCCGTGGGAAAAGGTGTTCGCGGCCTGATCTACAACGCTCCGGGAAATGCCCAGCGAACCGAGGCACAGCAGCTCGATTCCACGACATTGGTCATACCGAACCTCTTTCTCTCCGCCGGCAAACATTCCATTGAGTTGCAGCCGAGCTACACGCCGGGTCCCTACACGCTTCGTGCGGTGCCACTCGGCAAGCCGGATCTACGCATGGAGAGAGAGCCGAACGACCAGGACGCTTTTTCGGAGTCGCTGCGCGCCGGGATCCCTCGTGTCGGGTTTCTTCTCGCCCGCGGAGACCGCGACAGCTACAGCTTCGCGTTGCGTGAGCCTGGGCACGTCCTGCTCCAGGTCACGTCGCCCCCCGGTGTTTCGATGATGGTGACCCTCTCGCGAACGATCGGGCCCGCGTACTCATTCTCCGCCAAGTCCAAGGGCGAGAGCGCACGGATGGACGTGATGCTGCCGCCGGGAGAGTACCTCGCAGTCGTGACGTCGAACGACAACGGAAGCCTCACACCCTACAAGCTTCGTCTCGATTTGCTCGACCCCTTCGCCACGCCGGCCGATCGAGAGCCCAACAACGACCACACTGAGGCCGCTCCGCTCCCGAGTGATCTCGTGCTGCGCGGATCGGTTGGCGAATACAGCGACAAAGACTGGTACCAGCTTCCGACACTTTCGAGCGAGACGTCGATGCGTGTCCAGGTGGTCGCCATGAGTTCCGGGATGACTCCGCGCGGATCGATTCAGGTGATCAATCGGAGTGGTGACCGGGATCAGATTCTGAACTGGGCGAATGCGGACAGCATCCTGGAAGTGAAGCTTCCGGCAAACGCGCCACTGTTCATTCAATTGACCCACCGCGGCGACTATCAGCTGAAGCTGTCGTTCAATCCGGGCATCCCTCCAATTGCGGGCAAGGCGCCATTTACGGTTTCGCTTCCGTCGGGCCCGCACCTGGTCGAGGCGTTCTCGATTTCTGCTCAGAGGCTGCCTCTGCCAGTCACGGTGCACAATCCGGGAAGTCAGCCAATTCAGGTCGCGCTCGAAGCGGTCACCAGCCACAGCATTTGGAACGTGACGCCGGCGCAGCAAACTGTGACAGTCGATCCGGGCAAGCGCGTGACAGTTCCGCTGCAGCTGAATCTCCCGCCCGATGAAGGCGCTCGCGATGCGGTTCAGATTGCGGTACGCGCATCGTCGTCGGGCTCCAGCACGAGTGCTACCACTAGCGTCTACGCCTTGTGTGCGGCTGTGCCGGCAAATGCCCATGCCTATTCGCCACTTCCAGCTCAGATGCTTGGCGGCCTCAACCTGGCGTCGGCGTCACTTGGCGCACGTCCCGTTGCGGTTGACCTCAAACTCACGCACGAGAAAATGCTTTACGATGGATTGACACCCAGCGACATATCCTGGACTGGAGACCGAACTCGGTCAGATCCGGATCTCGTGCTGACCATCGCGCTTGCGGGTGACCGCCCAGCGACCGTCACGGGTATCACCCTGATTCCTGGCATCGGGAATCCGGACGTGCAGGTTGATCAGTTCGATGTCCTCGTGTCGGACGACGGGCAGATTTTTCGGCAGGTGATGTCAGGGCGCCTTCGTCTGGCTTCCATCGAGCAGGCGTTCGCTCTGCCCCAGCCCGCGCGCGCGCGCTTTGCTCAGCTGCGGGTGCGCTCGAACCAGGGCGGCAGCCGGAACAGCCGATCCACTCTCGCCGAGTGGAAGGTGATTGGCGCACCGGGTGAGCATCCCTTTCCTGCGGCCGGATTCAATCTCGGAGATCCTGTGCTCGGTGGTCACGTGGTGTGGTCACGGCCGATCTTTGGCGCTCCGTCGGATGCCATTTTGAATGACGCAGTACACACGCAGGGGATGAAACTGGACCCGACGAAACCGAGCGAGTGGGTCGTAGGATTCCGCCACAATCGCGCGGCGCAGATCTCCCGTCTGGAATGGGTGCAGCCCGCTCCCGAACGCTCTACAAGGATGTTGAGCAAAGTCGAAGTTTCTGTGAGCACCGAAAGCCCGACCGGCCCCTGGACTCCGGTGGGCAGTTGGAAGATCACGGCCAAGCCGGGGACCAGCACCCCGCTCGATCTCGTTCAGCCTGTATGGGCGCGCTTTGTCCGTTTTTCGACCACTGAACC
>JBKJRW010000169.1:0-3521 GCA_046593165.1 Gemmatimonadaceae bacterium | reverse complement strand
TGCGCCTCTTTTTTTTCCTTCCGATGAGCCACGTCAGGAAGAGGCAGACGAGACCCGGCACAACGAACAACGCTGGAAGCCAGAACCGGCGCACCGCACCTGGCGGTTTGATCGCAGCATCGAATGGATTGGCGGGATTGACTCGCGCGCGCATGCTCCCGGGGCGCAGAAGCGCCGCTGCGTCTCTCGCAGCTCCGCTCGAGTCATTCGAGTAGGCGCCTCGTACCACTGGAACGTGAAACGCCGAGCCTCTCAAACTGTACGTGATCCAGGCGCGCGCGGCGTAAAGGTCAATTCGCGACGAGCCGCTGTTTGAGTTGCTGGATCGCCAGACCACATCCGTACTGTCAACCAGTGCGTCAACCGGCATCCATGTCGTCAGTTCGCGTTGCGCAAACCAGAAGGCGGCGGATCCTCCAGCGACGAAGCCGACACCGAGCAAGGCGAAGAAAGCGGCGACCCAACCGCCACCGCCGCGGGAGCTCGACTTTTTCGTCGCGCCGGGCGACTCATCGCGAAATGTTCGCCAGAAGACGAAGGCGAGAAACGACAAAATGATGCCAATCCAACCGAGTACCAGGCTCATGAAAAAAAACTCGGCGTTGTAGCCCGCGTTGAGCACTGGTGACGACGGCTCGCTGGGATCGAGCAGCACGTTAACGCGTCCATCGCCGATGGCCTGCTGTACTCCGCGGGCCTGACCCGCGTAGTGGCTCGAGTAAACCTCTTCCAGCGCCGGGACAGCGTATTGCTTGCCGCTGAATTCGTATTGAAGCTGGAGCCTGCCCGCGTACATCGCCTCGCGCCGTCCTCGCCGCAGCCGACTCTCGACATCTCCGCCGTCGACACGAGCTTCAACGCGCGGCCATGACCTGAGCTTCTCGACGCGACCGCTGGCGCTGCGGACTGACACGGCCAACAGCACCACGCCAGCCACTCCTAACACTGCGGCGATCCATTTCGGAGAAAGGTGTGTCAGGTTGAAGCGGAGGATCATGGCTTATCCGGAAGGAGGCCGGCGCCTGCCGGCTCATGGCGGCTCATGGCGGCTCACCCGGCTACCGGATGAAATTGGCGCCGGTGGTCAGGCCGACGTGGATATGATTGCGGTAAGGCGCGGCGTAGTTGGGCGTGAGGATGACGGTGAAGAGGCCTGCGTCGCGCCACCAGCAGGCCACGCGGTGGAGGAGCTCATCCCTCGCGTTGGCAGTCGCGGCCGCGCAAGTGGTGCCTGGCGCAGAATCGACTACCCAGTCGTTCAGTACGCTGTAGGTCGTCCCTCCGCCCGAGAACGAGGCGAAGTCGATAGCCATCCCATAAGAATGGTCGTACAGCGTACAATCGGGCAGGATCCCGGTCCCTTGAATGCAGCGATAGTTGTAGGCGCCCAGGTGATCGATCGTATCGATACCCCTCGCGACGAGGTCCCCTGCCACGCGGTAAAGAGCAAGCGCCAAGCGGCAATCCATGTAAACGCTGGCGACCGGACTTCCTGAATTGGTAAAGGCGATACCATTCAATGGCAGATACACCGTGATTGGGTCGCCAACACCAGGATTGGCGGGACCGACCGCGATGCGCACGTTGAGTTGCTGTAACTGCTGCTGACAATTGAGCGCTGAGGTAGTGAGTGTGAAGTTGGCAGAGACCGACTTGGCGGCATCCACGGAGACAACGCAGGTCCCGGTGCCCAGGCATGCGCCGCCCCAGCCGCTCAAGGTCGATTCCACTCCGGCCGCGGCGGTCAGGGTGACTACGGTGCCGACGTCATAGTTATCCAAACAGTCCGCGCCGCAGTCGACGCCTGCCGGAGAACTTGTCACCGTGCCGGAGCCGGTCTTGCTGACACTCAGGGTATACCTGGTCGCGACAGCGCCAACCGTCGCGAATACGGCCGAAACAGTCGCTCCGCCTGCTGGCAGCGTGACAGTGCATGTCGGGCCGGTCGCCGCGAGACACGCTCCGCCCCACCTGACCCCACCGGAAGTCATACCGGGTCCACTTGCTGTCAGGACTACCGTCCTGGGTCTGCCGGAACGTACCGTTGACAGGGTCTGTTGCAGCGTCTCGCTGCAGTCCGAACCGCAATCAATCCCTGTACCACTAACCTTCCCCGAGCCCGTCACCAATACCGTCAACGTTTGAGATGCCGCGGGAATCGCGCTCATGGCGATAAGAAACGCAGTTGCAGCCAAGGTTTTCCCCGAGCGGCTCAAATGCCGGTTCATGGCGGAGGCGGAGGCGCAATGAGAGAAACCTCGAACCGGGCGATCACGCTTTTTGGCCCTGTAATGGAAAGGGAACAACGCGCTCCAGACGTAGTGCTCCCAGCCGTTTTGCAGTCGCCTCCCCAATCCTTGTGAGGTACGGAAGTGATATTGGTGGCGTCGAGAATCAGAGTGGGTGGCACGGCCACTACAGTGCAAACCGTGGGGCAGTTGATTCCCTCGCCGGTGACACGGCCGCCCTGCGGGCCCTCGAGCGTTACGGTTACTGGCCAGCCAAATGCCGCCACCAGCGTATAAGACGGCGAGAGCTGACTGAATGTCCGGCTGCAAACCGGATCGGTACCCGTGCATACCCCCGACCAACGCACGAAGGCAGCGCCGGCCGTCGCCTCGGCGCGGAACGTCCGCACTCCTACTGCGGATGTGTAGCTGGCAATCGTGCCGGGACCAACCGTCGAGCTCCCGCTGGAACTTGGCTCGCTAGCCGGCGCGGTGCCTGTGGAACTGCCGGCCATCGCATCCTGTGCGGCACCGATCGCGGCGCCGACGTCTGGCAACGAACCGAATCCGGCCGAAACCGTCGCTCCCCCCGGTGGAACCGTGACGGTGCATGTCGGGCCCGTCCTCCCCTCACACGCTCCGCCCCAGTTGGGCCCAGTGACGGGCATCAATCCAGACGCTGTCAGGGTCACCCTACCTGCCTTGGCCCCGCGCGTCGACACGGTCATCGGTACCGTCTCGCTGCAATCGGGGCTGCAGTCAATCCCCGTACCACGAACCTTTCCCGAGCCACTGACCGAAACGGTCAACGTCTGAGCCGCCACGGGAATCGCGCTCACGACTATGAAGAACGTGGCCGCAGCAAATATCTTCCCCTTCATTGCAACCTCCTGGTGAGTTCTCAATTGATCAGGGCTCTCGCGTTGCGCACCTTCAGAAGGGGAACACGGGTTCGCATTTGCAGGAGAAGCCCACGCTCCAATCCGGACGGCCCGTTGCCTGGTTGGTGACCGCCACCGCCTTACACGTCCACTCGGGGCCCATATCGGGGAATGTGTACGGGAACCCCTCGATTACCGGCGGCGGCATGTTCAGCCATCCCTGAAGTTCTGTGCAGAAAGCTTGAGCCTGAACCCGCGCAAGAATCGAAGTATTGACCGTCACAACACTGGCAGGGATCGTGGACCGCGCCCCTGTGCCTGCGCTCCCAAATGCGCGAAACTGAATCAGGCGGCCTGCCGTCGTCCTGATTGTCAGGAGGCCTTGCTCAGCGTTAGCGGCGACAACTGCGCC
>JBKJRW010000026.1:0-36981 GCA_046593165.1 Gemmatimonadaceae bacterium | reverse complement strand
CCACATCTACAAGGATCTGGAGGGCCGCCGGGTCGAGATCGTCGGGTGGGAGAAAAGCGATGTCGCGATGCAGGTCATCCAGGATTCGATCGTGCGATACGAGGAGAAGTACCTGCGGCTCGGACCGTAACGGCCGGCGGCAGAGGAATCAGGTCGGAGGAATTCTCAGCTCGACTTCCTCACCCTCGCTCACCGTGATCTCCTCTGATACCGGTAACCGGCTGCTTCCGATCGGATCGGCGAGAAAGCGCAGTGATGTGCCGGCAATAACAAATCCGCGGGGAAGCGTAAACCGCGTCTTGGACAAGCCGGTGGCAAGCCCGAGCCGCACCCGCTGGCCTCCCCTCAGCACATATATCGTCATGTCGAGAATCGCCTGGTTATCGACGAGAACGGTAGCCGCTTCGGCTTTCGCCGCCTGCGTGTTCGCTCCCGTCGACGCGCAGGCTGCTACCACTGCGCACGCCGCGACAACCAATAATCGCCTGACAGCCATCATCGTGCTCTCCTCCGGGGTGTAATCATCGTACCCTCGGGTGCCGTTACGTTCCGTGAAACCGAATAGCTAATGACTGGATTTCGGTCGTTCGCCCGTCGTAGCAGATGGGCGTAGCGTGCCGTGAAGCTCCGGTTCCATCTCGCGCTTGAGGAACAGATACTCATATAGAAGCGCGGCTATCACGGCGCCCGTGATCGGGGCCAGCCAGTAGATGATCTGAGCTTCGAATACTCCGCTTGCGACTGCCGGCCCGAACGACCTCGCGGGGTTCATCGACCCGCCCGTAAGCGGTCCGATCGCAAGCATGTTAGCCGCGACAACCAAGCCGATGGCCATACCTCCCACCTTCGGTGCCTTCGGATCGACCGCCGTTCCGAAAACAACGATCGCCAGGAAGAACGTCGCGATCGCTTCCAGGATGAAGCCCTGACTGCCCGTCACCTGCAGAGCGATCGCCTGGCCGCCGCCTCGCGTGGCCTCAAAAAGCGCGAATGGAAACGTGAATTTGAGCGCGTATGCACCAATGAGTGCGCCAATCAACTGGCCCAGTATGTACACACCCGCCATCGACGCTTCGATCCGTCTCGTAGCGAGAAAGCTGAGGGTGATCGCGGGATTAAAATGTCCCGATATCCGCATCAGCGCGCTGACCATCACGGCCAGAATGAGGCCGTGCGCCAGAGCAATTCCAATGAGCCCGGAGGGACTGTTGGTGTCCTTCGCAATCATGATCGACGCGCCGCCAACGAACACGAGCGCGAATGTGCCGATCAGCTCGGCTACGAAATGGCGCCAGGAATCCCGCATGTGAAGCTCCGGTGTCTGGTGTGAGGGCCGCCGCTCGCCCTCACCGCGTCAGGTCACGCGACGGAGTACGAGCGCGGCATTGATGCCGCCGAATCCGAACGAGTTCGTCAGCACGTGCTCCACGCGCTGGCTCTGGCCCGTTCCTGGCAGAAAGTTAAGATCGCATGCCGAGTCGGCAACGGCGAGGTTCACAGTAGGCGGAAGCCACTCGCGCTCGATCGCCAGTGCCGAGATAGCCGCCTCGATCGCGCCCGACGCTCCGAGTGCGTGCCCGTAATAGCCTTTGGTGCCGCTCAGCTTCAACGTGCGCGCCGATTCTCCGAAAACATCCTTGATGGCTTTGGTCTCGGTAGGGTCGTTCAGCGGCGTCGAGCTTCCGTGCGCATTTACATACGCCACTTCGTTTGGCTCGATGTGCGCATCCTTGAGGGCGAGACGCATCGATCTGGCTGCCTGCGATCCATCCGGACGCGGCGCCGTCATGTGATATGCGTCGTTCGTGAATCCGAACCCCGCGACTTCGGCATAGATTCTCGCGCCACGCGCAACGGCGCGCTCGTATTCCTCGAGAACCATCACCGCAGCGCCCTCACCCATTACGAACCCGTCGCGATCCTTGTCGAACGGGCGAGACGCGCTCCCCGGATCGTCGTTGCGTGTGGACATCGCTCGAATGATCGAAAACGCACCGTAACAGAGCGGAGCAAGCGGAGCCTCGGCACCACCCGAAATCATTACATCAGCGTAGCCGTCGCGGATCAGCCGAAACCCTTCGCCAATTGCCAGCGTTCCCGATGCACAACTCATGGAGTTGGTCGAATTGGGACCCGACACTCCAAGCTCGATTGCGATGTTGCAGCTACCGGCTCCGCCGAACACGCAGAGCGCCAACATTGGATCGACAGCTCGAGCGCCATCGCGGATGTAAACGGCGAGCTGGCTCTCGGCAAACTCAAGGCCGCCGAGCGCACTGCCCATGGTCGAACCGATCTGATCGCGGTCTTCGCTGTCCAGATCGATCCCCGAGTCTGCGATCGCCATGCGTGCGCTCGCTACTGAAAACTGACCGTATCGGTCCAGTCGCTTCGCCTTCTTGCGATCGAGATGATCGGACGCGACAAAATCATTCACCTCAGCGGCGTTGTGGCTCTTGAAGTCGGCGGGATCGAAGCGGGTCAGCGATCCGACTGCGGACTTCTCCCGCTTGATGCCCTCCCACAGTCCATCCACGGTGGATCCGATTGGCGTGACGGCGCCTATTCCTGTAATGACTACTCTCCGCTTCGACACTCTTTCTCCTGTCAGTCCGCAGCTGCAGCGCTTCCGCGCTTTGCCGCTTCGCGCTCCGCCACTCGTGCCAGACCGGCCAGAGTTCGCGATGCGATGCCATGTATGAACAACGGTCCGATAACCAGCGTAGCCGCGGGGATGCCAATCAGCGGCACTCGCGGTCCATCCCACACGTGCAGAATTTTTACCTGCGTCCCACCTGGTGCAGCGCGGAACGTCCATTCGACTTCCATTCCCTTCGTTATACCACCGATGTGGCGAAACCGGATCGCTGGCGCGCCTTCATCGACCGACATTTCCGACAGCCACCACGTCGGCCAGCCCACGGGCCCGAAGGGTCTGTCCGCCGCCATCTCGACAATCCCGCCGCCATCGGTGGCACGCTCGCGGAACCGTACATACCGGTAGTGCGGTAAATGCGCCGGCCATTCTTCTACACGGCGTGCGATATCGAAAATCGAGCGCCACGGGGCACGCACAACGGCCTCATCGAGCGTTTCCATCGGGCGGCCGAGTGGCATCGGACCAAGCTCGAACGGCGATCTTATCCTGGCATTCATGGAAGTGGGTCCCAGCTTGTTGTGAGGCGAAAGCCGAGGCGGCGCCGGACGGTGGGACGCTGCCCCGTTGCCTCTTGCACAATCTCCGCCAGCTCGGCGGGAAGAAAGCCCCGCATCACCGAAACCACACCGTCATGTCTGCTCACTGGGTGAAACCCCAGAGGAAACGATCCGAGCCAGAGACCGGCGGCTGCGACCAGACTGCGGCGAAGGTCGCTGATCACTACTCGTTTCGTCGCCACCCTGCTCAGCTCCCTGACGAACACGACTGCCAGCTCCGGTGGAAAATGATGAAGAACCTGCGAAGCCATCACCACGTCGATGCTTCGGTTTCTGAACGGTAGTGCAAAGGCGTCTCCTCCAAGTACCGCGTCGGTCAACCCACGCTGTAGCGCGATGAGAGGCAACGACCTGTCAATGCCGATAGTGCGCAACTCGAGCCCCATGGTTCGAGCCAGTCGCTTCGCCGCCGCGGGGATATCGCCGAGACCGGTGCCGACATCGAGCAGATCGATCGGTGACGACATAGCCGCAAACGCGGGTCGCAGCTCGGCCATCGCCGCTCTCGTTCCGCCAAAGAGGATGTTGGCGCGAGCTACGTCCCTCATGGACCGGGTGATCAACTCCGGCGTGACCCCGGGGTCGTCGAGAATCTCGTCCGCGCGCGTGCGCGGTGGAGTGAAGGTCAGGCTCACGGTTCAGCGCTCGAGCTGCGCGTATCCCCCGCGATAGTACAGCAGCGGCTTTCCTTCGTTGGCGACCGCGACCTCGACAGCCCCGATGATAATGTCATGATCGCCCGCCTCGTAGCGCATCAGCACTTCGCACTCGACGAATCCGAGAACGTCGAGAAGGACCGCCGGGCCTGTCTGTCCCCGCTCGTAACCGATCCCATCCAGTCGGCTGGGAATCGACTCGGCGAATCTGCGCGCGAGCGCCTCCTGACCTTCGGAAAGAATATTCACTACGAAGTGGGTCGCCCTCGAAACGGTCTCGTACACCGATGCGGAGTGGTCAATACAAATACTGACCAGGGGCGGATCGAGGCTCACGGACGAGAAAGCGCTCACCGTGATTCCGACGTCACTATCCCCCGGTCCGATCGCGGTGACGATGGTAACCCCGGTCGCGAACCTGCCGAGCACCGCGCGGAAGGCATGCTGGTCGACGGTCATGTTGATGGTGAGTAGAGAAGATTCAGAAGATAGCGCGGTCTGAGAACTTCCCGGGCCGGAACGAAATCTCCCACGACGCCGACGAGCAGATCGGCCATGTCCCGGCGACGTGACAGCACCGTCGCCGCGCGATTGATGAGCGCGGGGAATGCGATTGCAGCACCAACGAGTCGCTCGACTTTCCACTTTCCGGAAAACTCAGCATGTCTGGCCGCCTCGTAAGCGCGAAGCGATCGGTCAGCATGCGACGCGCCTGCCACCGCGTCAGCGGCGAACCCGGCAAGCATCTCGCCGCCTCTCAACGCGGTATAGATACCCTCCCCTGTGAACGGGTCGAAGAATTCCGCGGCATCGCCGACGAGCGCGGCACCGCGTGCCCACGCTTTTTTCGCGGACGTCGCAAACGGGCCAGTCGCGCGCACTGAACCCACGCGCAGAGCCCGAGCGAACATGGCTGCGATGGCGGGACGTTCGGCGATCCAGCTCTCCAGGAACTCTGATCGATCGACCGCAACTTCCGCTGCGCGAGATACAGGGATTACGACAGCCACATTCGTCAGTCCGCCGCCAACATCGGCGAGCCCGCAATACCCTCCGCGATCAACGAACATCTCGCCAAACCTGCCGATTCCCTCGACTCCCGAATAGTGCGTCACGAGTGCAATCCTGCGTGGCCACCGCGACGCGCGAATCAGGCCGAGCCGGCGGCCGACAACAGAACGCAGGCCGTCGGCGCCGATGACGAGGCTCGCGCGCCGTGCGACCGGCGAACCTCCACCGGAGGCCGTCATGACACCTGTGATGCGTCCGTCTTCAGCACGCACCAGGTCGGTGACGCGACATCCCTCTTCGACTCTCGCGCCCGCTCTGCGGGCGCGATCGACGAGGATCGCATCGAGAATCGTGCGTCTCACGGCCAACCCCCTGTCACTATGGCCGCGAAAGCCATGATCCGAAGCGAACTCGCCGTGAATCGTGGCGCCGTTCGGAGCATGTACGCGCATTCCGGCGAGTCGTGCAGCTCCGGCTCTCTCGACCGCATCCAGTGCGCCCATCTCCGCCAGAATTCGCGAGGCTTGCGGGCTCATGTATTCGGAGCATGTCTTGTCGCGCGGAAAGTGAGCGCGATCGAGCACGAGTACATCGATTCCAGCTTGCGCGAGAAAGAATGCGGCAGACGAGCCCGCAGGTCCCCCACCCACCACTATCACCTGCGCTTCCGTCGGTCTGGTCTCAGGCACGCGACACCATTGAACGGCTCGTCGCGGCCCGGGAAAGTTTCTGGAAAATCCCCATGTATCGCCAGTGCGGCTTCGGCAGCCGCAGAAGCGATGCGGCGCGAGTCAGATACGGCAATAGCACCGACCTCGAGTCTGCCGAAAACATAAACCGGGGGTGATCTGCGGAAAACCGGCGGAGCCGCGTTACTGCAGCATCGAACGAGAGATCCGGGCTGAAATAGAAGGTAGGATCGAGCAGGGTCGCACCGGGCGCCACAATTCCTTCGTCAATCGCGATCCGGTGCAGCGTGGTGCCCGGATAGATTCTGAGCCCCACCGTCAGATACACCGCGTCACCACGGCCCAGCCGCCATGCGGCAAAGGCGAGCGTCTCTTCCAGAGTGGCTGGAGTTTCTCCCGGCCCACCGACTAGAAAAATCCACAGAGTCCTGATGCCCGCTCGCTCCACACGCTCTGCGACTTCGCGGACTTTCGCGGCCGTGAACCCTTTTTCAAGCCGCTCCAACACCGGGTCGCTCGCGCTCTCGGCTGTAATGCCAAGGGTGCGGAAACCGGCGCGGCGCATCGCGCCCAGAAGTTCGTCCGACGCCGTTGCAGGCGTAAAATTTGTCGTGTCGAGGTGAAGGCTCATGTTCCGCCGGATGATCGCTTCACACACTTCGAGCGCGTGGCCCGGCGGAGAATTGAAAGTCGAGTCGACGAAATCGAAGCTGCGGACGCCCGCTTCCCGCCATAGCTCTTCAATCTCATCGGCGACCCGCTCGGGATTTCGCGTGCGGTAGCCCCAACCCTCGACATTGCGGTATGTGCAGTACACACACTTGTAAACGCAGCCGCGCTTCGTCTGGATTGGAATGGTTGCGCCATGCCGCTCATAGCGCTTCAGGTCGATCCAGCGGTGCAGCGACGGCGAGGGCAGCGCGTCGAGGTCTGCGTCTTCCCCGGGGGGAGTGAGATGTACCGTGCCCTCGAGGGCGCGCACCACGCCAGGCAACGGCGGAATGTCCTCGCCTCGCGCCAGCGCGTTCACTAGCGCAACGCTGGCCCGCTCGCCGTCGCCTGCCACGGCGTAGTCCACGCCAAAATCGCGGAACAGCGCTTCTGGAGCGACCCCAAACGCGGCGCCGCCGGCTATCACCTTCGCATTCGGGGCTCCCACCCGCAACGCTGCGAATACAGACCTGGCTTCCGGGGTGTAGTGCCTCAGTGCGATCGCATCACTGTTGTCGATGTTGCGAATAGAAACACCAACCACCGTTGGAGCGAACTCTCGCGCCGCTGCGGTGGCCGACTCGATCGGATTACGCTCGAAGCACAGATCCAGGAACCGGACTTCATGCCCCGCGGCGTCGAGCGCCGAGGCAACGCACGCGAGACCGTTGGGCACGACGGGATACGGCTGACGTTCGCGGTTGGCGCTGACCAGCAGCACACGCGCACTGATGGGACCACCAGTCAGAGAAGGCACAGCGCTCCCACCATGGCTCCCCCGATCGAACTGATCAAATTCACCGCGTCGTTGTCGAGCCAGCGAACTCCCCCGATAATTTCAGTTGCACTGCCACATCCGTGAATCACCCGTTCTGTGTCCTTACCGCAGTTGGTGCAACGACGTCGGACCTGAAGTGTCGCTCCCAGGATGGAATCGATGATAGAGCCGGCGAATCCGCCCACAAGCGCCGCGCACGCCGCGCTCCACGGCCATCCCGATAGAAACGTAACGCCGGCGACGAAGGCCGCTCCTCCCAACGCAGCGCACATGCCGAGCCACGTCACTCCGCCCGACGTGCCTGTGGCGACCGCCGCCCAGCCGACAATCGACCGCGGAGCCCATCGCGACAAGGTTCCAATCTCGGTCGCCCATGTGTCAGCGCTCGATGCGGCTATCGCGCCGGCGCCCACCACCTGCCACGCGGGCGATGGCCATGCCACGCTGGCGAGTGCGATCATCGCAAATACACCGCCGTTGGCAAATACCTGCCATGCGTCGCGAGCACCGGTCTTCTCGACCACATCTCCCATCGCCACACGCCTCTTTTCCGCACCGATGCGGGAGAGCGCAGTGCCTGCGACAAAGAAAGCGATGAGAATCACTGCCCAGCTCAAACCCGCCGCGGCGCAGGCGGTCGCAACCACCACCGCCGCCGGCGCCCCGCTGGCCGATAAGGCCCGTCGGTTCCGCGCAACAAGCGTGATCGCGACGGCCGCAACCAGGCCGGCGACCGCGCGCACTTCCGCGCGCGAGACGAGGTCAGCGTAACTCACTACAATCCATCACGCACCTGCGGCCGGTTTCGGATAACTTTCATCGTTTCCCGGCGGATGCCGGTCTCATCGACATAACCGCTCAAATGCCCCCGACTGTTAACGCACGCATTCCGCTCAGCCTTCTCGAGGCGATTCGAAGGATAGACACGCCTCAGGATCAAGTGGACACCGAATATGTCGCGGAGCTCCGCAACAAGCGACTCGGCCTGAGCGACACTGTCTATACGCAGATAAGGCGCTACAACGACGCGATGAAACGCGGCCAGCAGATCCCGTTCGCTGAAGCCGAGGGGCTGGGCACGCTGATCGGTCGCCGGCCCGATGCCGATGACCTGTTCCACAGCGCAGGGTCCATTCTGGCTCACGAAGTCTACTCTTCCATCTCCCCCACGCGACGCGGAACGTTACGACTGCTTCCTGGTTTCCTCGGCCGCCCCATGGCCCTCAGGCAGCTTCGCGTCGTCGTCCAGAAGTATTTTGGTGGAACGATCGAGCGCACGGGTTCGTTCCTTTCGCTGACCATACCGCACTCAGCCACCGTCAATGGTTCGCCGAAATCTGCGGGGTGCGTGTTCTACGAATGCGCCTTGAGAGAGCTTCTGCATCTCCTTATCAACGGCAGTGGACAAATAGATCATGTACGCTGCGCCCAGCGCGGTGAAGGCGCATGCGAGTGGCGCACCGAGTGGCGCAGCCATCACGATTGAACGAGGAAAAATGCTGACACCCGACGATCTGCCGCCTCTCCAGAAAGCCCTCACTGACGCCGGCCTCGACGGCTGGCTCATCTTCGATTTTCATGGGTTGAATCCCGTTGCCCTCGGCCTCCTTGGACTCGAGGGAATGGCCACTCGACGGATCTTCGTCTGGATCCCGAGTTCGGGCGACCCCGTGGCGATCACGCACGCAATAGAGCAGGGTCCGTGGGCTCGATGGCCCGCAACGTGGGGCAAGAAGAAGTACAGCGGGTGGCGTCAGCTCGAGTCAGAACTTCAATCCCTCGTCAACGGAAAGCGCGTGGCGATGGAATATTCGCCGGGTGACGCGGTGCCGTATCTGGACCGGATTCCTGCGGGCGTACTGGAGATGGTGCGCGACTCAGGCGCGATCGTCGTTTCGAGCGCAGACCTCGTGAGCCGTTTCTACGCGGTTTGGACACCAGAAAACCTCGCGTCGCATCAAAGAGCTGCGAAAATCATTGCCGGGATCGCCCCTTCGGCCATGAAGCGCGCTGGCGATGCCGCACGCAACGGTTCGCCGTTGACCGAGTACGATCTTCAGCAGTGGATACTGGCCGAGTTTCGGGCCAACGGCATATCGACCGATCACGGGCCGATCGTGGCGATTGGTCCAAGCGCGGCCAATCCACATTACGAGCCACCTGCTGAAGGGAGCGCGCTGATCGAGACGGGCGACATACTGTTGATCGATCTTTGGGCACGAGAAGAGGGCGGCGTCTTCGCTGACCAGACGTGGATGGGATCGCTTGGCCAACCATCGCCCCGGAACGTCGGCATCTGGGAAGCGGTGCGCGACGCGCGAGACGCAGCGATTGCACTGCTCCGCGAAAGAATACCGGCCGGCAAAGCGGTGAGCGGAGGGGAAGTTGACGACGCGGCGCGCGCGGTGATTACGTCACGGGGATTCGGCGAGCAATTCATCCATCGCACGGGACATTCCATCGATTCTCGCGATCTCCACGGGTCGGGTCCGCACATTGACAATCTCGAGACGCGGGAGGAGCGGCTGCTCATCCCGGGAGTCGGGTTCTCCATCGAGCCAGGCATTTACCTGGAGGGAGATGTGGGCATGCGAAGCGAGGTCAACGGATGGGTCGGGGATCGGCTTCTTGTCGTGACGCCCGCAGAATATCAGATCGACTTGATCATCGTCTGATTGCCGCACCAAGCCGCACCCACACTTCGGGATCTGCGCCCTCGGCGCCCGCAAGCGCAAAGCGATTGACGCCGGTCGTTCTCACCGTCCTCACCATCGACACGATGGATTGGGCATCCGGAATCCACACTGTCCAGCCGCGACGGCCGGACGCTGTGAGAAGGCCGCTCGTTTCATCGCGCCGGAAGCTTCCCGATTCGGCGGCCAAGAGAGCCTGGGCCTCGGCGAATGTGACAGATCGCGCTCCGCCATCGGAATCCCAGAGATAGCCAAACAGCGCAAGCTCCGCGACCAGGCGATTGGCCCCTACATCGACTGAGCGCATTGCGAGCTGCCGAAGGATCCATTCAGGCGATGAAGTTGGTCCGGCAGGGGTTCCCGGGCGGTGCTCGCCGTAAAGCCGTACGACAATAAAGTCGGCCGCGCGTGAGAGGACCGCTGTCGGATAGGATACGGTGTCGCCGGGAGGAACGACGATGCCGATGGGGCTGATGCCACGCGCGAGAGCGGAGTCGGCGATGGAGCGTGAGATGTCGACCAGCCGCTGGAGATCGTCGGGAGATGCATTCTGGAAATCGAGGAACACACCATTTCCGACCGTTGCTACTGCTTTGGAAATTGCGCCGGCCGCCGTCGCCATTACCTGGGGGTCGTCGGCAAGAGAACGAATCGTCTCGGGGTGGTAGCGTGATCCCTGGTATGTGCTGACGATTGCGATTCGGGGCAGGCGCGCTTCCCCACCTGGCCCGGCCGGCTTGCCGCTTGCCGCGGAAGAAAGGACCGGTCGGAGTGAAGTGCTGTCGATGGTTACGAGCGCTTCGGCGGCGATCGCCCATACTGTTGCTGGTGCGGGCCGCTCCCTGTGCACCAGTGTGCACGAAATCAGGGTTGAACCAATCGCGAGGGCAACCGCGGAGCCGAACCCGGAGGACAGTGCACGCATTGAGTGAAACTATGACATTAGAGCCGGATCGATACCGGCACCCAGTACTTGTTACGCGTAACTCGAACAAGCGATCGAGCTGCGCTTTGCAACGACGTCTCGCCAACTCGCATTTTCTCCCATTCTCCCTGATAGCAGTTCAGCAGTTCGTCTCGGAGTTCTCACCGATCATCTGGCAATTGAAGGCTCACCGAAGCAGAATCCCTTCCATGAGAATGACAAATATTTTTTTCCGCGCTCTGATCTCTGCCTTCGCGCTCGCATCCGCTTCAAGTGCCGACGCACAGGTCTCCAGGGCATCGACTTCCGCGACACCGATCGCCGCCCCCGCAGACCTGATTCTGGTCAATGGCCGGGTGTACACGGTTGACCCGTCGCACCCGATGGTTTCGGCGTTCGCTGTGCGAAACGGCAGAATCCTCTTCGCCGGATCCGATCGCGAGGTCCGCACGTTCGCTGGTCCCCGCACCCGGGTGATCGATGCAGCCGGCGGGACTGTCATACCCGGAATGGTTGATGCACACGCGCATCTGGTCGGACTCGGAGTCTCCCTCCGCAACGTCCAGCTCGCCGGCTCGAAATCCTACGAAGAGGTAATCGCCCGCGTCACTGCGCACGCCAAAGGCATGAAGCCGGGCGAATGGATCGTCGGCCGCGGTTGGGACCAGAATCTCTGGCCTGACAAGCAGTTCCCGAACCATGAACCGCTCTCGCGCGCGTTCCCGGCGAATCCCGTCGCGCTCGTGCGAATCGATGGCCACGCCCTGCTCGCCAACGCGCTTGCGATGCAGACCGCGAAGGTCACCGCGGAAACACGCGACCCTGAAGGCGGCCTGATAGTTCGCAATCCCGACAAGTCGCCCGCCGGAGTTTTTGTAGACAACGCCGAGGGACTCATCGGACGGGCCATTCCGCCGGATTCGAAAGTACAGACGCGAGCCGCAATTCTCGCGGCGATCGCTGAAGCCAACAAGTGGGGCCTCGTTGGAATTCACGACGCGGGCGAAGGCCGAAACACAATCGACATCTACGAATCACTTGCCCGGGAAGGGAAGTTCAATCTTCGCAACTACGTTCTCGTCTCGGGCGACAGCGCGAATGTTTCACATTATCTCTCGCGTGGTCCGCGAAGCGCGCTTTACGACGGGCGGATCTGGGTGCGCAGCATCAAGCTCTATTCCGACGGCGCGCTCGGTTCGCGTGGCGCGGCGCTCCTCGCACCCTACTCGGACGATAAGGCCAACACCGGTCTTCTGCTGACGCCGCCGGCACAGATTCAACGAATCGCGACTTCGGCTCTCCGCCGCGGATTTCAGGTTGGAGTTCACGCAATCGGCGACCGCGGCAACCGAATCGTCCTCGACGCTTTCGATGCCGCGCTCAAATCTGTGCCGACTGCCGATCACCGCTTTCGCGTCGAGCACGCGCAGGTCGTCTCACCTTCGGATATTCCCCGGTTCGCCGCGCTCGGCATCATTCCGTCCATGCAGGCGAGTCACCAAACGAGCGATATGCGATGGGCCGAGGAGCGCGTGGGGTCAGAGAGAATCAAGGGAGCTTATGCGTGGCGTGCTCTGCTGAAAACAGGCGTGATCATTCCAAATGGAAGCGATTTTCCGGTGGAGGAGGTGAATCCCCTCATTTCCTTCCACTCGGCGGTTTCGCGGCAGGATGCATCGAACTGGCCGCCCGGGGGATGGTATTCCGATCAAGTCATGACCCGCGCCGAAGCGCTGGCGAGCATGACACTGTGGCCTGCTCACGCAGGATTTCAGGAAAAACTCATGGGCTCGATATCGCCGGGAAAGTACGCTGACTTCGTGATTCTCGATCGTGACATCATGACTGTTCCGGCATCCGAGATACTCCAGACGCGTGTCATGGCGACCTGGCTCGGAGGGAAAAGCGTCTACGAACGAAAGTAGATTGCGGGTGCATGAAGGCGTGGCACGTCCGTTGCCCCTCCACTCGGCACAAATGCGAGCGAATTTCAGAATGATCAAGCGTGCCTCGGTAGCGCTTTTCGTGTCGTCAGTGCTGTTGGCCGGATGTTCCACGGACAAGAAAGCGAGTGCGGCTCAGCCGGCCCCCGCCAAGGAAGGCAGCGTTCCTCCGCGCCGGTCGGTTCTCGCCGCACCATCTCAGCCGTATCGCGTTGCCGCCGTAGTTGGCGGGGGCAGGCTCACGGGCACAATCGACTTCGAGGGTGTCGTCCCCAGGGACTCGACGATCACCTTGCCGGCAGACCAGCCGGGATGCGGTCCGAGCGTTACGGGTCGCCCGGTTGAGATCAATGGCACGAAGGTCGGCAGCGCCGTGGTGTGGCTTACGGACATTCGTACTGGCAAGGCATTTCCACTTCACCGGCGGTTTGAGCTCGTCAATGCCGATTGCCAGTTGAACCCGCAGGTGCAGGCAGTATTCGTAACTGGCACGCTGAATGTGGCGAGCGAGGATGTGGCGATGCACCACGACCGCATTGTTAACGTCGGTACTGGTGAGACCGAAGGAATCGCGCCTTTCAATGACAATGGCGAAGTCGTGCCCTTCGATCGCCTGCTCGACAAGCCCGCTGAGCTGGAGGTGACCTGCGACCTGCATCCATGGTCGAAGGCGCACGTCCTCGTTTTCGATCATCCTTATTTCGCGATGTCGGAGAAATCAGGATCGTTTTCGATAGACGATATTCCGGCGGGTTCTTACCGCGTGAAGTCGTGGCACCCGCGGCTTGGTGTCGCTGAGGAGACGGTGACGATCACAGCGGGTCAGACTGCGTCGCTATCGTTGAAGCTTGCTGCCCTCTCCGTGCAAGCTCCGCCCTCGCCCGCCGCGGTGCCGCGATAGCCTTCAGCATTTCGAACTACTGAAAAGCTTTAACGCAGATGACACAGATGACACAGATGAAAACAAAAAACTGAAGGGGATTCAGTCATTGTCGTCGCGCTCGCCCGCGGCCGACCCGAAGTTGTTGTTCACCCAAAAAAAAGAAGATAGACTGGAACTGCACCGGCGCCGCTCACTCCCGGACCCCGGGAATGTCGTTTACATCTGTGACATCTGTGACATCTGTGGCAAGGCTTTTGATTTCGCTCGAAGCTAAACTGAAAGTGACTCGCTCTCCCTGAACTGCCCCCGGTACAGCCGCGAGTACAACCCTTCCGCGGCGAGCAGCTCGGCATGCCGCCCCTCTTCGACGACACGCCCATGCTCGAGCACTACCACGCGATCGGCGCGCTGAACCGTGCTCAGGCGATGCGCGATGATGAGCGTCGATCGTCCGCGCAGTAGCTCCTGCATCGCCTCTTCGACGAGACGCTCGCTCTCGCTGTCGAGGCTCGACGTGGCCTCGTCCAGAATCACCACCGCGGGATCCTTGAGGAACACGCGCGCGATCGCGAGGCGCTGGCGCTGCCCACCCGACAGTTTCACTCCACGTTCACCCACAAGTGTATCGTATCCCTCGACAAGGCGATCGATGAACTCGGTGGCATGCGCGGCCGCTGCGGCTCGCATGATCTCGGCCTCCGACGGCGTTCGATTCTCGTCCGTCACGGCGTACGCGATGTTCTCTCGCACGGTGCCGCTGAACAGCGTGGGCTCCTGCGGAACCATTCCAATCGCCGAACGCAAATCGCGGAGCGAGAGGGTGCGAACGTCGTGACCATCCACGAGAATACGGCCACCGGTTACATCCCAGAACCGTGGAATCAGCGACGCAATCGTAGTCTTGCCAGCCCCACTCGAGCCGACGAGGGCGACCACTTCGCCGGGTGCAATTCGCAGCGATAGCCCCGAGATAACGTCGGGCAGCCCCTCGCTGTACGCGAACGATACGTTTTCCAATTCCACTTCACCGCGCACGGGCTTGCTCAAAGGCACGGGCTTCGGCGGGTCTACGATCATCGACTCGGTTTCGAGTAGCTCAAAAGTGCGCCGCGCAGCGCCTACGGCCTCCTGGTACACGCCGAACAGCGAGCCGAGCGAGCCGACGGCGCCAGCGACGTAGAGCGCGTAGAGAAGAAAGGAGACCAGCGCGCCCGCAGTGAGAGTACCGTCCAGAACGAGACGACCGCCCTGCCAGAGCACGGCGACAACTCCGCCGAATGCGCAGAACGTGAGGATCCCGAAGAAGGTTGCGCGAATTCTCGATCGATCGGTAGCGGCCGCAATAACGTGCGCCATATGGGCCGTGTATCGCCGCCTTTCCTCATCCTCGCGCGTAAAGCTCTGCACCGTTCTGATCTGCGAGAACGCCTCTTCAGCCGTTCCCGTCGCCTCGGCGATCCTGTCCTGCACGCCCGTGCTCGCGCGCTTGAGCTGCCGTCCAAAGAAAAGCGCAGCTCCGATCACTACCGGAACCACCGCTAGCGTCGTCATCGCAAGACGCGGGTGCGTCATCGTGAGAAGAACGATGCCACCGATCAAAAACAATGACTGCCGCGCGAGTTCCGAGAGGTTGTAGCTCAACACCGTTTGCAGCACGGTAGTGTCGGCGGAAAGCCGGCTCGTCAGCTCGCCCGTACGGCGTTCGGTGAAGAACCCCGGAGAAAGAGTGATGAGGTGCGCGAACAGATCCCGCCTCAGCGAAGCGATGACCCGCTCGGAGGTGATAGTCAGCAGGTAGACTTGCGTAAAGTTGAGCAACGCCTGAATCGCGAACAGAGCGACCAGACCGATCGCGATTTTGTCGAGGAGGCTCGAATCGCCCTTCACGAACGCTGCGTCGAGCAATTGCCGCACGATTTGCGGAAACGCGAGCGCGATGCCGACGCTTACAAGAAGACAGGCGAGCGCCACGCCCAGACGCCATGCATGCGGCCAGACTCTCGGGAGAAGCTGTCGTAAAGGTTTCGGCGAAGGGAGGCGTTTCGCCGTGGCGCGCTCGTCCATCAACCGCCGATCTTTCGGTCGGCCACCATGGCGGCGAACAGAAGCGCCAGATAGAGAAGCGAATACTTGTACACCCACCACGCCGGCGCCGTCCACTCCTTTGCCGCGCGCATCTTCACCACCGCACCGAGAAGAATCAGCCCGAGCACCAGGGCCGAGGCAAGGTAGATCACGCCGAACGCGTGGAAGGTGAACGGGAGCACCGTGATCGCGATCAGCACGATCGTGTACCACAGCATCTGGTTCATTGTTTCGCGCTCACCCCAAACGAGAGGGGCCATCGGAACTCCCGCCTTCGAGTAATCTTTCTGCTTGAGCAGGGCGAGAGCCCAGAAGTGGGGCGGAGTCCAGTAGAAGACGATGACGAAAAGATACACCGCGACGAGATCGACACGTCCAGTCATTGCCGCCCACCCCACGAGCGGAGGAAATGCTCCGGCAGCGCCGCCGATCACGATGTTCTGCGGTGTAGTTCGCTTCAGCCATCGCGTGTACACGAATACGTAAAAATAGAATCCCGCCAGAGCGAGCGCGGCCGAAAGCACATTCACGAACCAGGCAAAGAGAAACGTGGCCGCGGTCGCCAGAGCGATGCCGAATGCAAGCACGGAGACGCTGCTCATCCGACCGCTCGGAATAGGGCGCAGGCGAGTGCGTGCCATGCGGTCGTCGATGTCGCGATCCATATACATATTCACCGCGTTCGCACCGCCAGCCATCAGGTAACCGCCGACGAGGACGAGCAGGACGAGCTGCCACCCGGGGCTGCCGGCCACGAACATTGGCGCGACTGTCGTCACCAGCAAAAGCGAGATGATCCTTGGCTTGGTGAGCATCACCATGTCCTGGAGCAGCGTTCGCTCCGCTCGTGCCGGTGCCACCTGCGCGGATGTCACGCTGCCGCCCGCACCGCCGCGACTGGCTCGGGCTCAGTCGCAGCGCGGGCGGCAATAATTGCGAGCACCACAACCGCGAGCCAGACGAACGTGCCGGCTGCCTGGTGCAGCGACCGAAGAACCGGGGGAAAATGCATCTCGATCATTGCGGCTGCGATCAGCACCTGAAGGGTCGCGGCGAAAAATGCGACCCGCGCGGCCATGATGATTGCACGCGGCTCTTTCCGCTTGCCCACCGCGGCCCAGATCCCCCACAAATGGCCGAACAGCACGAACGCGATCACGCGGTGCACTATCTGAATCACGAGCGGTGTGCCCCCCGCGGTGACCGTTCGGCACCAGGGGAAGCCGCCACACGACGCAGCAGCATCGGGCACATTCGCTGTCAGTGCGCCCATGACGAGTGTGACAATGGTCAAGCCAACGGCAACTCGCGCAGCGCGGAAAGTCTTCGGAGTAGCGCCCGTGAGATCGGCACTCGCCCCAAGCCCACCCGCGCGCGCGACTGATACCGCGAGACTGGCAAGGAGTGACATCGCGATCGTCAGGTGTGCCGCGATGATGAACGGGTCGAGCGCCATCTTGACCGTGACTGCTCCGAGCAGCGCGGCCGCGACCACGAGAGCGGCGGAAATCGCCGCGGGACGAAGCACGCCCCCTGGCCCGCTGACACCCGCTTCGCGCCGCCTGAGAAAAGCGGCGACAACGAGTCCTGCAATCACCAGCGACAGCGCAAGCGCGATATAGCGGTGGGTTATCTCGATGATGAGGTCCATGCGGTTGTGCGGAGGAAACCAGGCTCCGTTGCATTTGGGCCAATGATCGCCGCAACCCATGCCCGAACCGGTGATCCGGACGATGGCTCCAAACACTATCTGCGTGAACGCCAGAACCAGGGCGCCCATGGACAAGCGTCTCAACGACTGCATGAATGCATCCTCAGTGAATTGCGCGCCACGTAGCTCCGAGAAGCAGCGCGAGGGCGATTGCCGGAATTACGCCCCAGATCATCTCGGCACCGCGCGGTGAGTGCGGTATCTGGCCCGAGTCCCCCGCGCGGCCGCGAGGAATGAACGCGGAGCGCAGGATTGCCAGCTCGGCGATGATGCAAAGCGCGGCGGCGATCCAGAAGATCGGCTCGGCCAGCGCATGGAGTGTTCCGTCAGAGTGATGCAGGGCCGTCAGCTCCCGCATGGGGTGAGTTCATCGCGGGTAAAGCTACTCGCGCGAGGGAATGCTTTGCAGTACCGTTTGCGCATGTCAAACGCGACCGGGGAGACGCCGCAAGGCGCGAGTTCATATAATGCTTCGACCGCCACTTCGGACAATCCCGAGTCTAATGATGGTCTCACCCGGCGAATCGGGCTCTGGACGGCGATTGCGATTCTCGTCGGATCTACCATCGGGTCGGGGATATTCCGATCGCCCGCTGGAATCGCCGATAAGGTACCTGGGCCGCTACCGCTCCTCGCAGTCTGGGTCGTCGGAGGAATTTTCGCACTGTGTGGTGCGCTGACCCTCGCCGAGGCCGCGAGCGCATATCCGCGAACTGGCGGCGTGTACGCCTTCATCAAGGAAGCGTGGGGCCGGTTGCCTGCATATCTGTTCGGGTGGGCCGAGCTGGTGATGATCCGGGCGGCGGCGCTGGGCGCAATTTCGACAACGTTTGCTGAGTACCTCATCCGGGTGACTGGGAATGACCCCCGTTCAGCACCCTACGCGACCTACACCCACTGGGTGGCCGCGGCCGCGATTCTTGTTGCTGGATCCATCAGCTACACGGGCGTCCGCCGCGCGGGAGCGATAGTAAACCTGATGACATCGGCGAAAGTCATCGGGTTGCTCGTCATCATCGTTCTGGCTTTCACGCTGGGACTTCCGCAGACCGGAGGGAATTACACCCCTGCGATACCGGCGGGAAGCTTTTCGATTGGCGCTTTCGGGCTTGCTCTCGTCTCGGTTCTGTGGGTGTACGATGGCTGGGCCGACGTCAGCTTCGTGGCTGGGGAAGTCAAAGATCCAGCGCGTAACCTGCCGCGCGTGCTGATTTTCGGCACGCTGGGCATCATCGTCATTTATATGCTGGCCAACCTCGCCTATCTGGCTGTTCTCTCGGTGGAAGAGATACGTGCATCGCCGCTCGTTGCCGCAGAGGTTGCCCAGCGGCTTCTGGGAACTCCGGGCGCGGTTTTCGTATCGGTGGTGGTCATGATATCGACGTTCGGAACTCTCAACGCCGTGATGATCACCGGACCACGGGTCATTTTTGCGACCGCAGCGGACGGGATGCTGTTCAAGCCACTTGCCCGGGTACACCCGCGATTCGGAACTCCGCACGTTTCGATAGCGACAGTGACGGCCATTGGCGTGGTATTCGTCCTGCTCGGGACTTTCGATCAACTCGCCGATGCGTTCGTGACGTCGATTGTGCCTTTCTACGCGATGGCTGTCGCGGCGGTGTTTGTATTTCGCCGCAGACCGGAGTACGCCCCCGCGTTCAGGGTTCCACTGTATCCGGTGGTCCCCGCGCTTTTCATCCTCTCGACGGTGATGCTGCTGGCAAACGCGATCATCGATCCATCCAGCCGGTGGGCGACTCTCGGGGTGCTCGGTGGGATAGTGGCAGGGATCCCCGTCTACTATATGACTGTGGGACGACGGACCACGTGAGTCGTGAGGCCGGGGGCCGGGCCCATGGGCGGGCTACTGTTGCCTCCGCGTTACGTGAGGCGCTGAATCTTCGCTTGCCGCCTGCGTTCCCCGGGGATAATTTTGACCCGATTCGGAACCCGCCGCCGACACCAGAACCCGTCTCTCAAACGCAGTAGAAACTCCCGGCGCCGATTCTTGACCCTCCATCGTTCCGTAGGCTCCGGCCAGCGGTTTTTTGTTTCCGTGCTGCTCCATTTTTCCTTCTTCCTAAGGTCCACACTATGCTCACACGACGTATGACCCGTATCATCACGGCTCTCGGTCTCGTGCTGGCGGCTGTGACAGCTACCGATGTATTTGCCCAGGGTATTACCACTGGTGCAGTCAGCGGCTTCGTCACAGATGCTTCAGGCACGGCGCTCGAAGGCGTTCAAATCTTAATCACCAACCGTACGACCGGATTCACCCAGCGCACGATGAGCCGTGAAGGCGGCCGCTACAGCCTTGCGTCTCTCGAGGTCGGTGGTCCCTACACCCTTGAGGCGCGTCGGATCGGCTTTCAGCCGCATACGCGTACCGGCATTCAGATCCAGCTCAGCCAGACGGGCAGGGTCGACATTCGCCTGGAGGCCCAGGCGACGCAGCTGACGGAGCTTGAGATTCGTGCGACCACCGGCGAGATCATCTCGCCGACGAGCACCGGAACGAAGACGACTGTGTCCCAGCAGGCTTTAGAGCGCGCTCCGAGTACAAGCAGAAATCTCGTCGACTTCACAAGAGCGGCTCCGCAGGTTTCGAGCTCTGGTCCGGGTTACTCCGGCGGCGGCATGTCGAACCGCATGAACAATGTGCAGATCGACGGCGCCACGGAACGTGACGTGTTCGGACTTGGATCGACGGGACAGCCGGGTGGCCAGATAAGCGCCAAGGCCATCTCGATCGATGCCGTCAAGGAGTATCAGATCCTGCTTGCGCCATATGACGTACGTCAGGGCAACTTCGGCGGACTTCTACTGAACGCGGTTACCAAGAGCGGCACGAACGAGTTCCACGGATCGGCCTTCCAGTACTTCCGCAATCAGGACTACGGACGTGACGTGGCAGTGCTTCGCGCGACGGATTTCAGCCGCCGCCAGACTGGCTTCAGCCTCGGTGGTCCGATCATCAAGGACAAGCTCCACTTCTTTACCGCAAACGAGTGGACCAGAGAATCGACGCCGGTTTCCGGTCCATACCTCGGTCAGGCGACGGACGCCAGTGTCGCGTTTCCTTTCACGTCGGCTGAGGCAGCCGCGTTCGAGGCTGCATACGTCGCGAAGGGCGGCACAGTAGGTACCGCCGGAATTGTCAACACGCCTACGCCGATGGACAACCTTTTCGGCCGTCTCGACTGGCAGATCAGCGGGAATCACCGCCTCGTGGCTCGTATGAACTACACGGACGCCACTAACAACAACCGCCGTCAGAACGCCCGGACGGGGACGCGTGCAGTTTATTCCTCAAATTTCCACTCGATTAATAGCAACAAGAAAGCGCCTGTCGTTCAGCTCTACTCTACGTTTGGGAATGGCTGGAGCAACGAGGCTTTCGCGGGCGCTACGCGGGTGCGTGACCGACGTGCGCCGGTGGACAATTTCCCGCAGATCACGGTCAACTACACTGGCCCCACACGCACAATTGTTGCTGGGGCGGACGAGTTCTCGCAGGGCAACGAGCTCGACGCCGATACCTACGAGTTCACGGACAACCTGACGATCCCGCGCGGCAATCACAGCTTCGTGCTTGGAACCCGCAATGAACTCGTTCAGATCCGCAATCGCTTCACGCAGAGCTCATTTGGAAACTGGAGCTTCGCCAGCCTTGCCGACTTTGTCGCCGGCAACGCGAACGGATTTCGCCGGGGCATTGCCCTTAGCGACGACCCCAGCGTCTACTTCGACGCACTCCAGACCGCTTTGTACGCGCAGGACGTGTGGACCGTATCTCCAAAGCTCACGCTGACGCTGGGCGTTCGCGGAGACATCAGCCGGTATCTGACTGACAACAGTTACGCGCCCGCTATCGACAGCGTTTTCGGAGTTCACGAGACTCCGAAGGGTTCATTCCAGTTCTCGCCGCGTCTTGGCTTCAACATGGATATCACCGGGGATCAGAGAAACCAGGTTCGCGGTGGAATCGGCCTGTTCGTCGGAACCCCGCCGTACGTATGGCTTCAGAATGCGTATGCGCAGAACGGAAGAACGTTCACGCTGCTGAACTGCGGATCTGTCTTCGCGGGTGGCGCAAACGCGCCGCCATCGCCAGCATTCACTGCCGATGCCTCGAACTTGAATAGTTGTGCGGGCGGTCTGGGAGCGAAGCCGATCGGAGCAGTCAGCTTCCTCAACAAGGACCTCAAGTTCCCGCAACCGATGCGCGCAAACCTCGCGTTCGATCGCGTACTGCCGGGCAACCTCATCGCGACGTTCGAAGGGCTTTATTCCAGAACCTTGAATCAGCTCTTCTTCGTGAATCGTGCACTCAGCGGTCCGGTTGCGACTGATAAGTTTGGGCGAACGCTGTACGGAGTCGTCGCGACCGGCGGCACAGCCACGCCCGCCCGTCCGGCGTTGCTGACCGCCAGCGGCGGAACTGCGAGATTCTCGAGCGCCATCGATGTCGAGAATCAGAACAAGGACTATGCGTATAATCTCACGGCGCAGCTGAGGAAGCGTTACTCCAACGGATGGGAGGCGCTGCTCGCCTATAACTACGGGCATGCGTACGATGTCCAGAGCTTCACTTCCAGCACTCACATCTCCAACTGGTCGTTTGGACGGACGCTGTATGGAGCGCAGGAGACTCCCGGAACGACGACGACTTCCCTTTTCGACCAGCCGCACAAGATCAGCGGCCTCGCTACCCGGACCGTAAACTGGGGCCGTCTGCTGAAGAGCAGCTGGACAGACGGGCTCGGCATGGACGTAACGCTGATTTACAGCGGAGTTTCCGGAGCGCCGCATGACTACGTCTACGGTGGCGCAAGCAACCGCGGCGACATGAACGCGGACGGCATTGTCGGGAACGATCTTATCTACATTCCCAATGATGTTAACAACCAGGACGAGATCCGTTTCAGCCCCCTGACCTTGACGACCGCAGGTGTCTCCGAGACACTCACGGCGGCCGATCAGGCGGCCGCGTTCAACCAGCTGATCGAAGGCAGTGAGTGTATGCAGAATTCGAGAGGGAAGATCCTGCAGCGCAACTCGTGTCGTCTACCTTTCTCCCACAACTTCGACCTGAGCCTGCGTCAGAACATCCCGCTCGTCTCGTCGGATCAGCGGGTAGCGATTCAGCTCGACATCTTCAACCTGGGCAACCTGTTGAATGAAGACTGGGGTCAGCAGCTTGTAAGTCCATATGGATCTTTCAACAACGTTTCGCTCCTTCAGCACGTGTCCAGCACGACGGCCGTTCCGGCCACAGCAGTGCCGACTGTTCAGTTGAACTACCGCACCCTGGATCCAGGCAAGACCGGCACTATCAACCCGTACCGGATCGGTAATTTCGTCAGCAACTACTGGAGAATGCAGCTTTCGGCCCGCGTAAGCTTCTAGGTCGCGCAGGCAGTTAGATTTTGCGGGCACGGGCGAAAATCCGTGCCCGCAATTGCGTTCACCCCATTCGAAAGCATGAAACTGATTTCCCTCGTCCCGGCGGCGGCCGCCTCCATCATTGTCGCCTCCTCGGCAGCAGCTCAGGAGACCCGGGCCGACTCGTCTCAGGCAAATGCCCGCGACTCTGCCAAGGTCAAGCTCGCACCAGTCACTGTGATCGCAACCCGGCGATCAACGTCGATCTTCGCTGCACCGCTTGCCGTGACGGTCATCGGCAAGAAACAGATCGAGAACAAGCGGGGATACTCGCTCGATGAAGCGATCTCGAGCGTTCCCGGCGTCCTGGCACAATCACGTTCTGGCGCGAGCGACATCAGGCTCACCATCCGCGGGTTTGGCGCACGCGGCGCCGGCGACCGATCCAACGCGGGAACGTCACGGGGCATACGCGTCCTCATCGACGGCATACCCGAAACAGAGCCTGATGGGAGAACGTCATTCGACCTCGTAGACCTGGCCGCCGCAAGCCGCGTGGAAGTCGTCCGTTCAAACGCTTCGGCCTTGTGGGGTAACGCGGGCGGGGGAGTGGTGGACATCACGACTGTTCCGGAGTTCACCCGCGCGTTCGCGTCCGCGCAGCAGATGGCAGGGAGCTACGGGTTGTTCCGGACTGTACTGCAGGGCGGATCGCGCCTCGGGCCCACCTCACTTGCAGCCACCTTCACCAACACCATGCAGGAAGGTTTTCGTCGCAATTCGGACAGCCGTCGCGCCCTCATCAATGCGTCGCTCACGTCTCCGCTCGGCAAGTTCACCGACCTGGGCGTATTCTTTACCGCGGCCAACGACCTGTTTCACATTCCCGGCCCGCTCACGATGGCCGAGGCGGTAGCAGATCCACGAAAGGCGAACGCAACGTACGCGGCTCGCGATGAGCGGCGCCGCAACCGGCTGGGCCGGGGCGGAGTGACGCTTGGACATTCACTCACCGGCGCAAGCTCGATCTCGGGGATGTTTTTCCTCAATCCGAAAGTGTTGCAGCGCTCGGAGCGAGGAACGTTTCGCGACTTCGACCGCAAGCATCTGGGCGGCAATCTCATCTACAGAACCGCGTATAACATCGACTCGCGGTTGTCGGCGAATACCATCGTCGGCGCCGATCACGCGGGTCAGGATGGGAAGATTCGTTTCTACTCGCTCACCCCATCGGGCACCCGCGGCAACGAGCTGCTCGACGACAAGCGAGAGGGCGCGAGCAACAGCGGCGTGTTCGTGCAGCAGGAGTTCAAGTGGGGGCAGCGTCTGGGACTCGACGTTGGCGCCCGGTGGGACGAGATAAAGTACGACTATCGCGATTTGGTCGAACCGACGCTGAACGACGAGAAGAAGTTCTCGCGGGTATCCCCCAAGGTCGGCGTGAACTTCCGCATCGCGCCTACTCGCAGTGTGTATGCAAACGTCGGTGGAGGCATCGAGGCGCCTGCCGGCAATGAAATCGATCCCGCGTCGACCTTCGGACAGGACACGGTCACGGCGCTGAATCCTTTACTGGACGCGATCCGCTCCACCACCTACGAAGTCGGCACGAAGCACCTTCTGGTGATGACGGGCGGATTGTTTTCGGCGATTTCCTACGACATCGCGCTCTACAACACAGAAGTCGCCAACGAGATCATTCCGTATCGTGGCGGCCGGTTTTATTTCACCGCCGGCAAGGTTCGGCGGCAGGGTGCCGAGTTCTCCGGGGCGCTGCTTGGGGAAAACGATCTCGAGATAGCCGGGAGCCTGACTTTGTCGCGAAACCGGTATGTGGACTACACGGTGGACTCGGTCCATTACGGGCGCCCCGGACGGACAGCCAGCTACGCGGGGAACGAAGTCGCCGGCGTACCGGGTGCGTACTACTCGTTGAGTGCTGGCCGTGCGATCGGTGCCGCGTTTCCACTGCGAGTTCAGGCAAATGTGCGCGGAGTGAGTAAATATTTCGTGGACGATGCCAACGCGGTGAGTGTTCCCTCGCATCGCACGTTTGGCGCGACCGTCTCCACGGCCGACGGAATTGCCGTCGGTGGATTCTCGGTGAAGGCCTTTGCCTCGGTCGACAACCTCGCCAACAGGCAATTCATCGGCTCGGCATTTGTAAACCCCGACGTGGTCAACGGAGTTCCAGTGGCGTTCGAGCCCGGTGCGGGGCGGACGTTTCTGTTTTCAGTATCGCTCGGGATCTAGAAAATCTTCAGGTTGATGTAACGTCGAGGATTCCGCTTCACATCAACCAGAATCGAATCCATGTGCTGAATGAGCGCGCGCATGTCGTTGTACGCGCCCGGATCGTTCAGAGCCAGGCCGACTGTGCCCGTACCCTGGTTCACCTTGTTCACGATCGAATCCAGCTTCGCGCTCGTCTGCCTGAAATCCGCAGTCAGCACAGCCATGTTTGCGCTTGCATCTCGCACGTTCTTCAAGGTTGAATCGATTTTAGCCGAATCCACCCCGGACGTCGCCCGCCTGAGAGACGACTGCGTTGCGATCAACTGGCGGTTCTGCTCCGCCGCAATCACGCTGAACTCCGTCACCAGGCGGTTCATGTTCGCGACGAGTTGATTCGACGACGCCAGCGTGCGACGCATATCCACAACTCCGCCCGACGCAATCAATTCCTTCTGAAACGCCGTCGTTATGGCATTCACCGAGGTCGCGATCGAATCCGCTTTGCTGGTGAGCTGCGCGATACCGGGAGATGATGGACCCACGGGAACAGTGTCGTTAGCCGGGATCGACCGCGAATTCGGCGCTTTTGGAGTCAGCGCAATCGCCATATCACCGAATATCCCGTTCGGAACGACCGTCGCTGTCGTCCCCTGCGGAACTTTGTAACTCTTGCCCACGCGGAATGTCGTCAGAACCGTTCCGTCCTGACGCAACTCCACCTCGTCCACGTAGCCGACGTTGACTCCCGCAAGCAGCACCGGCTGGCCCTGCTTGAGGCCAGACGACCAGGGGAACTTGGCGTATAGCGCGTAGCCCTTCGACAACCCTCCACGCGCAAGCCAGAGGGAGCCGGCGATCACCACGATGATGGCAACCGCCATGAGAATTCCAACGAGTACGTCGTCGCGTTTCTTCATGCCTGTAGGTAAGGTGCGAGCAATAGGGCGGTGAGTGCGTCGAGAACGAGAATCGCCACGGATGTGACGACCACGGCCTGGGCGGTGCTGCGGCCGACGCCCTCGGCGCCGGCTGTCGTGTTGTACCCTTCGTAGGAGCAGAAAAACGCAATCGCTCCACCGAAGAGCGTGGCCTTGATGAGACTGTACACTATCTGGAACGGCGCAAACGCAAGCCGCAGGCCTTCGGAAAATGCGGCGCTCGTCACATCGGTTGCCACCACTGCGGTGAAAAACGCCATTCCCACGCCGATCGCGTTCGCCATGATCGTGAGGATCGGAAGCATTATCAAGGCAGCGATAACCCTCGGCACCACCAGGTAGGCGATCGGATCGTACGCCAGCGTTTCGAGCGCGTCGATCTGCTCGGTCACACGCATCGTACCAATCTCGGCGGTGATACGCGCGCCAACGCGGCCCGTCAAAACAAGCCCGGTAAGCAGCGGCCCGAGCTCGAGGATGATCGACTGCCGCGAAATAAGCCCGACGACAGACAGTTGAACTCCACCAAAAAGCTGGTAACGCGTCTGAAACGCAGTCACCGCCCCAATGAAGGCCGCGACGATCGCGGCAAGCGGGAGCGAATCGACGCCGATATTCCGCATCTGCCTGATTGTCTCGCCGCCGTACGTGGCCGGATCTTTCAACCCGCGGCCGATGTCGCGCAGGAAATAGCCGCGCTCGCCAATCCGGCCGAACATCGCCTTCACGGCGCGCATCAGGTCCTTACTCTCATGAACATCACCGCGCCAAGTATGCCGAACACAATGCTCGGCGTCCACGCCGCGATCTCCGGCGGTATCAGCCCATTGCCTCCCAGTCCCTTGGTCAGCTGCACGAGGAAGATGAAAATCACGGTGGTGCCAAGCGCGAGCCCCACTCCATAGGCGGCACCACCCCGTTGAGTACTGGTGGCAAGCGACGCCGCAAAGAGGAGGATGATGACACTCGTGATCGGTATGACGATCTTGAGCATGCGCTCCACCTTCAGAACGTTTACGTCTGCACCAGATCTCTCCATCGCCCGTATAAATCGGCCGAGCTCGGCGAAATTCATGTCCTGCGGCGCCTTGGGCGTAGCCATGAGATCCTGTGGCAGCTCGGTAAACCGGTTGTCGCGTGCGGAATCGAACGCGTAGGTGATGTTGTTCAGGCTGTCGGTAAGGACATGCATTGTCCCCTTGCCGATATTCCAGCCCTTTCGCGTCTTATAATTCGCGGAGTTCGACACCAGAATGTACGATGGATAGTTGGGGCCCTTTCCCTTGCGCTCGACCGTCAGCCCGTCAATAGCCTTACGCTCGACATACAGCGTCTGGATCTTGTAGACCCGGCCCGCGTCGGCCGCGTATGCAAAATTGAAGCGCTGGCTGGCGGCGTTTACCGTCTGCCGCTCCAGCAGGGCCAGCTTCTTCCTGGTTGCCAGTGGCGCATACTCCCCAATCGCCAGTCCCATCGCGCTTGCGATCACAGCGCCAAGAAAAATCGGCGCAATAAAGCGGTAAAAGCTCACTCCCGATGCCTTGCTGGCCGTAATCTCCGAATGCCGGGTGAATGCCCCGATCGAGAATACGGTCGCGAACAGCACCGCAGCCGGAAGAATAAGGAAAACCGAATCCGGAAGTCCATACAGGTAACTCATCGCGATGTCGCCCGGCGGCAACTTCTTCGCGAGGTACTTGTCGAGGTTGTCGGTGACGTCGAAGAGTATCACGAGCAGCGGAAATCCCAGCGAGGTCGCCAGAAAAATCTTGAACCACTCGGAGAAGACGTACCGGTCGAGCGGACGGACAAGGCTCACGTTGTACCGGGTCCCGGAATGCGAATACGAGCCGCACCGCGGCGCCTGAAGCGATACCTGAGGTTGTCCAGTACTTCCTGGAAATCACCTCCGCGCGATGAACCGCTTTCCTTGCCCATCCGGGCGAGCATGACAAGAGCGAGCAGGCCGAACACGGCGTTCGCGATCCACATCGACACAAATGGTGGTACCATTCCGCGCCGCGCCAGGGATTCACCCGCGATGAGTCCCACATAGTACAATCCGAAGACCACCAGGCTCACCCCGATGGTAAGTCCCACGCCGGCCCGCGGAAAACGCAGCGCGATCGGTGCACCCAGCAGGACGAAAATGAAGCACGCGGCGGCCAATGCGAACTTCTTCTGTATCTCGACATCGTACCGGTTGATGCTCCTCATCGTGTCCATGACCCGCAGTCGAGCGGACTCGACCTGCCCGGGTATCACTTCGTTGGGAATCGTCTCCGGCAGCAAGGCAGGCGTGATGGAGATTGGCGCGCCAGGAATCGGGACGACGGCGGGACTTTTCGGCACAACGCGGCGAGGAGCGGAGTCGGTTCTGACTGCCGCGGCGGCCCCAGGAATGACCGGCCCGGAAATCGCCATCGCCGAATCAATGCTCTTCCTCGCAGAATCGGTTCGTGCCTTGACGGAATCCTGTGCAGCGGGCGCGCGAGGAGTCGTCGCCTGGGCAGGTGCTGTCCCAACAGCCGGGGTCTGTGCCACCAACTCCTTGATCCCGAGTTGGCCAAGCAAGGCGCAGTAGGTTTTGCCAAGCCCGATGTTGATCGGCTCGCTGGTATTCGTAGCGAGCACTTCCTTGCCCAGCTTCACCTTCTGGCGGCGGGCCAGGGCGACCTTCTCGCGAAACTCTTTTTTCGCCTCCGCAAACCGTTGGCGAGCGTCCACTGCGTTCCGCTCCATCTCGCAGATCGACATTTCCCGCTCACCCTTGAACGTGTCGTTCTGGGTCTTCTGGAATTCGTTGCCCACGCCCGGTACGCGGATGAGCTGCGTGGTGAAGTAGAGACGCTGGAGCTGTTCGGGAGTGAGGGTGGGAACATCCTGAACTGTTCCACTGTATAGCGTCAACTGGAGGTCGGCCCGGTTGGGCGACATCGCCATGTTGCCGCTGTCGGCGTAGATGGTCCGGCGGCGGGTCGGATCACCGAGTTCGTAAATGGTGATTTCCCGCATGGCATTCGAGGTCTGCGAGAGATGTCCCGCGCGCAGATACAACTTGCCCGGACTGACTTCGTTGATCACCTGCTCGCGCAGCGCAAATGTCGGCTTCTTTTGCGCGATGTCTCCCTGAAGCGAGCGGAGTCTGTGGTTTGCGCGAGGAAGAACCTGATCGTTGAAACCGACCATGAAAAAGGTGACACCGGCTGCCGCCCACAGGACGGGAGTGAGCACGTTTCGAAGGCTCACTCCACTTGCCTTCATTGCGGTGATCTCGTTTTCCGACGCCAGGCGACTGAATGCATACAACGTCGACACCAGGACAGCCATTGGCAGCGACAGAGCTACTGTCAGGGGAATAGAGAGCATGAGAAACTCCATGATCACGCTCCATGGAAGCCCTTTTCCCACCAGCTCGCCGAACCGCTTCGCGATGTACTGCAGCAGCAACAGCGACGTGAGCGCCGTCATGGCGAACACGAGGGGTCCGAGGTGCTCCTTGAGGACGTATTTGTGGAGTATCTTCACGGGGTGAAATATACGGGGGGCCGATGCACCTGTGACCCAACGGCGACAGCCCGCGGGTTACGGACAAGTCTCGTACACCTCAGGGCATGGTTGTGCTCGCTGATCGCGCTTGTCTCGATCGGTACGGCCACCGGAGCCCAGGCAGTGCCGCGCGACTCAATCCCTCGCCCCGCACGCGACTCAACACGAGCGCCGATGGACACCATCGCTGCCCCGCCGGGGCTCAGCATCCGCATCAGACGCGACTCCATCCCGATGCGGCTCCCTACAGTCCTCTCCCGGGCCGATCGCGAGAGCTATCGCCGCGCTGTCGCGCAGATCGAAGCGGCTCGCGCCACAGCGTTTCAGCAGAACATGCGCACCATCATACAGTCGGTGTGGGGGCAGGTCGCGGCGTCCACCTTCGCAACGGCCGAAACGCCGCCTTCATTCGCCACCGAAGCGCCTGACAAATCACAACGCAAGGTTGCAGTGCGAGCCGGCGACATCATCGCCGAGCATTCCGATCTTGCACTTCAGCTCAACGCGCGCATGGAGCTTCGCGGCGAGAAGAACCTCAACGAGCGCTGCGCCGTAAGTGGATTCGTGCAACCGGTATTCGATTGCCAGAGCAGCTTTCTACCTCTGATCGACTTCCAGTTCAACGCCCGCTCCGGGGGCGTCATTGCCGATCGGATTCACGTGGATGTCGATTACGACACGCAGCGTGAGTTCGACGGGTCGAACAACATTTCGGTGAAATATGAAGGAAGGGGAAACGAGCTCCTCCAGCGCATCGAACTGGGCAACGTTACGTTCCAGCCGCCAGTGTCACGTTTCATCACCGCTGGCATTCCCAGCGGAAACTACGGGCTGCAGGCAATTGCAAGAGTTGGCTCAGCGAGGCTTCGCGGCATCATCGCCCAGCAAAAGGGAAACATCGTCGCGGATCGCGTCTTCACCGTTGGCGATCGCACGTTGTCGGCGGTGGACAGGCGCATCGAAGATCACCAGTTCGAACCCCGGCGCTTTTTCTTTACGGTTCCACCCCGCGCGCTCGGCGCCGCCTATCCCAACGTCGACATCCTCGACAGCCGCAGGATGGAGCAGCTTGCGATGTCGTTGCCGGATTCGCTCCGCCCAACTCGCGTATTTCTCTACCGCCTCCTGATTGGCGGTCAGCCCCCGAATCCCAGCGGGCCGCAGTTCAGGATCATCGGCGACCCGCGGTCGCGCCGCGGGCCGGTATACGAACGTCTCCGCGAGGGCATCGACTATTACGTCGATCCTTCACAGCTATGGATTGCCCTCGTAAGGCCGCTGTCGCTCAACAACGAGCGACTTGTCCTCGCCTACCGCGTGCGGATGAACGGCCAGGACACGGTCAACGTAACGACAGGCGGTACGCCGGACCTCGAGTACCGGTCGCAGACGGAGCAGTTCGCCAATCTGTTGTGGGATCCGCAGGTCACGCCCGGCGATCCCGCATTCGAGCGCGAGATACGCAGCGTGTATCGCGTCGGCGGGCCCGAGGTGCAGCGGCCGAGTGTGGTCGTGAAGATCGTCACCGGAACGAGTGACGATCAGGAGAAAACGGTCGAACCGGGGGGACAGGGGGCAAATACATATCTGCAACTCTTCGGGCTCGCGCAGCGCACCAATACCTCCACGTTCGACATCGAAAACCGCCTCTGGCCACGCCCTTCCGACCCCAATTTTGAACTGAGCCTTGGCGCGTCGGCGGCAAAAATAATCCGCGATCAATTTCTCGTCTTCCCATCGCTGCGGCCCTTTGCGAGGAACGGTCTCGCGCGCGGAGCAAATCCCTCCAACGACACGATTTACACGACTCCTTCGGAATACGTGAGGTCGGCTCAACGCCCGCAATCGGTCTATCATGTTCGCGTGCGATATCAGGCCGAGGGGAGCGGGGAGAGCCGCGCCTTGATGCTGGGCGCCGTGCAGGTCCGGCCCAACTCCGAGCGACTCACGGTTGACGGCATTCCACTGGTGCGCGGATCGGATTACACGGTGGACTACGACCTGGGGCGCGTAACTTTCGCGCGGCCAGATACATTGTTTCCGCGACCCCGGCAGGTCACTGCACAGTTCGAGGAGAACCCGGTCTTCGCAGAAACACCGACGTCAATCTTCGGCGCGACGGCCGAGTTTCCACTCACTAACGGAAGCGTCAACTTCACAGCCATTTCGCAGACGCAGAATACGACGTTTAACCGGCCCCCTCTTGGATTGGAACCGGCCGCGTCGCTCGTCGCCGGAGTCACCGCACAGTTCGGATTCGATGCCTCGGCCCTTACGTCACTGGTGTCGCGGCTACCGTATGGCGAAACGACAGTGCCTTCGCGCATCAATTTCTCGGGCGAGTTCGCCGCGAGTCGTCCCAAGCCGAATGCGGCGGGTCAGGCATTTATCGAGTCGTTCGAGCGTGATGGCGGCATTCAGGTACCGCTCACGGACACTCAATGGTATTACAGCAGTCAGCCCGCGCTGGGGCGCCAGGTGCCGGCGCGATTCGGTGCCGATGTTCTCGATCTGAGCCGCGCGAGCACGATGGCGTGGCAGGGGGACGGGCTCGACGCCAGGGGAAACGCGATACGGCCCCGTATCGAGGACATCGATCCACTCACAAACATCATCGGCACGGGACTTTCCGCACCCGAGCCGCTCCTGTGGATGACTCTGTACCCGCTATCCATCGGAGGTCTGAGCGAGGAAGGGCGGTTCCAGTGGACGGTATCCAACACGCTCCGGGGGCGTAGATGGAGATCCATTCGCACCCCTCTGGGTCCGAGCGGTGCCGACCTTTCGAGAATCGAAAACATTGAGTTCTGGGCGCAGATTCCTGTCTCGGCTGCGCGACGCGGGCGCAATCCCTCGCTGATGTTCGATTTTGGCGATGTGTCCGAGAATTCCGTGACATTCGGACCCGACTCGGTGACGATTCGCCGCGCTTTCGGAGAAACCTCCGCCCGCGATACGACATTCTCGGGCAAGACGCTTCAGGGGTTCGATCGACTCGACAGTGAACGCGATGCATTCTCTCGCGCGTTCAATGTCGGCGTGAACGACAACGGTCTTGCGGGCGATGTCGTGGGCGCGATCAAGGTGGTGAATGATACGATTGCAGGATCGTCTCCCGTTGCGCAAACCACCGGCAACTTCGCCACATGCCGCGGTGGGTACTCGCTCATTCGGATACTCGGCGATTCGCGAACCAACTGTACGGTGGGCAACAACCGGCTCGACGACGAAGACGTCGATGGCGACAACGTGCTGAATTTCACGAGTGGGGAGCGAAGCGCGGAGCAGTTGCGACGCTACGTTGTGAACCTTGCCGATACGGGGTCGTACAGTCGCATCGGCCGGTGCGCGACCAGCCCGCGCACTGTAGTCGGTCCGCCACCGGAAGATGTCTGCTGGGTTCTGTTTCGCGTTCCCTTCCGTACGGCGGACGATTCACTTGGCTCACCCCTGCTCCGGCGAATGCGTGCCCTGCGCATCACCATGATCTCGGGAGCGGCAGTTGGTGACGGCGACTTCACGCAGGTGCCGATTGCACGACTTCGCCTTACCGGTGCTCCGTGGCTCAAGCGCGACGACGCCGGCCTTCGTGGTCTCGCTGCGGAGATCCGCGGGTCCGGCTTCGTGAATGCCGGGGTGATCGGCACGCAGGACAAGAATCTCCCCGGAGGCATCAGCTACGAATCTCCGCCGGGCGTAATCGACGAGCCCGATACAAAACGCAGCAACTTCCAGACGAACCGCGTGCAGATCAACGAGCGGTCGCTGCGTCTTACAGCCGGTGGCCTCGATCAGTACGATCGCGCAGAAGCCTATTTCAGATTTCCCGAGGGCGAAAAGAATTTCATGGCCTACAAGGAGCTGCGTCTCTGGGCCCGCGGAATTCGGAACGGGTGGGGTTCCAGCGGTGACCTGCAGTTCTTCGTCAAGATCGGCCGCGACCCCGACAACTTTTATCTCTATCGCACGCCGCTCAACGGTGGGAACGACCGCACCGCGTGGCTGCCTGAAGTGAAAGTCGATTTTCAACAGCTCTTCCGGCTGCGCGGCGAGATTCAAAATGCCTATCTCCAGGGCGTAACTCGCAACACATGCACGGGACTCGACTCTGTTCTCATCGCACGCACGCCGCTACCTGCGGGCGGAGTCAGATATGTCGCCTGCCGCGACGGTTACATCGCGTATACCTCCAACCCTGGTGTCACACCGCCCAATCTCGCCGCTGTGCAGGAACTCGCTGTCGGGATGGTGCGCACGGGGTTCGGATCGTCGGCTCGACCGATTGCACCCGGCGATACGCTCGAGCTGTGGGTGGATGACATTCGGCTGGGTGGAGTTGTAGATCAGGCCGGTTTCGCCGGCCAGGTGTCACTCTCACTTCTGGCGAGCGATTTTGCCGACATCCGTCTCAACGCAAGCCGGCGCGATCCCAACTTCAGACAACTGGCAGAGCAGCCGAGCTTTCTCACCGATAACGCGGTGAATGTCAGCTCCGCGTTTCACCTCGAGAAGCTTCTCCCCCGGGGCTTTGGGTGGTCGATGCCGGTCAGCGTCAACTATTCATCGGCGTCGAGTGATCCACTCTTCGTGTCGCGCACGGATGTCGAAGGGGACATAGTAGAGGGACTGAGAACGCCGAAGTCCTCGGCTACATCGGTGACGTTCGCTGTCGCTCGGGCGAGTCCGCTCGAGCGGTCGAAACTCGCGCCATTGCTCAACAACCTGTCGCTGGCCGGAACATATACGTCGGGCACAGCGCGCTCGGAGTACGAGAACGGGCGCGCGCGAAATCTCACTGTCGGGCTCGACTACAATCTTTCGCGCGCGCTTCTGCCTGAACTGTCGCGGTGGGCGCCAGCGGAGTTGCATGTGACGAGCGTTTATACTCGCGGGAATGACAGGCGCCTCACCTATCTCAAACCGGCCGAAGCATTCGACGACATTCCCCGCCAGATCGCGGGATTGACAAGCACCTGGCGCAACGGGACTTCCCTTCAGCTCAGGCCATCGAAAACACTTTCCGGTCGCCTCGATTTCAATTCTGTGCGAGATCTGCGTGGTTACGGAGAGAATAGCCCTCTGGGGATCATCACAGGCAGCGACAGGGTCAGAATCCTCGGCGCTGATGCCGGGCTGGAGCGGGAAAGAGAAATGCAGGCCGGCCTGAATTACACTCCCACTGTCTCTACGTGGATCAAGCCGCGCCTCGACTTCGGCAGCTCGTACAACATGTTGCGCGACCCGAATACACTGAGCTTTCTCGAGATACAGGATTCGACGCGAAGTGTACGGCTTCC
This sequence comes from Gemmatimonadaceae bacterium, assembly GCA_046593165.1. Classification (GTDB taxonomy): domain Bacteria; phylum Gemmatimonadota; class Gemmatimonadetes; order Gemmatimonadales; family Gemmatimonadaceae; genus UBA4720. The sequence continues at coordinate 2,270 of JBKJRW010000026.1, read as the reverse complement.
GCGACGGCTCGGCAGTTCTCAAACGACCGCGGCCGGCGTCGTCGTCGATCTACCTCGGGCGGCGAAGATATACTTCGACAGTTCGGGAATCATGTACCGGCTGCTGAGCTCCGTTCAGCCCATCGACGTCAATTACAATCGCAGTCTGATATCCGTGTTCGATCAGACTTCGTCGGCGCCACCCATTTCGTACCAGTTTGCGTTTGGGGGAACAGGAAGCTTCAGGCAGATGGACGGCCGCGCTGCGACAAGCGCGGGGCTTGTCAATCAGATCTCCGCAAATCACACGGTCGTGCTGCCGCTGGGCGCGAGTCTCGCCAACCGGTATCAGCTCATCAGTGCGCGCAACTGGACGCGCCGCATCGACGACACGCAGGCTGTGACCGACGGAACCCAGGTTGTCTTTCCCGACCTCTCCCTTCGATGGAGCATGAAGCCCGACCGGCTGAGGCGGGTGATCTCGAGTGTCGGGGGCAGCGCACGGGCGGTGCAGACACGGCAGGTGAACAATCGGCAGCCAGACCGCTTCAGATCCGTCGTGCCATTTGAGGGAACCGCCGATGCGTCGCTCGAGCCGGCGTTCGCGGCCGACCGCGGCGAGACCCTGCTCAGAAGTTATCCGGCCAATCTATCCGTTGTGTTTGCCGGACAGCGACCTCTCTCGGCAACTATGGGTTACGCCTTCACGCAGCGCCGGGAGACGAGGCCCGGACTCAGCTCCAAAAACGCGAGCAGCGATGTGAGCGTCGAGTTGTCCAAGCCATGGACGACCCCGCCTGCCTGGAAATTGCCTGGCGACATTCGCACACGGGTCAGCTATCAGAACACGCATGGCGCTAACTTCGTATTGAATCCGCTGGCATTGAGCCGGGAGAGCCGGCTTACCGACAACGGCCGCCGCGCATTCAGCCTGAGCGCCGACACAGACGTTGCAGAAAACCTGTCGTCGAGCTTCGTTTTCTCTCGCGTCGAGAGCTTCGACAAGAACCTTAATCGCCGATTCACCCAGACAGTTTTGAGCGCCGTGCTGCACCTCCAATTCTTCGCCGGAGACCTGAAGTGAGAGAGAGTCCGTTGGCCGGCATTCGTCCGGGCTTGTTGAAGCTTCAATTTCTGACTGGAGTAGCAATTGTAGTTCTCTTCGCCGCGTGCCGAGGCGATAAGGGCCCCGCATTCGGAAAGTTCGACGGTGAAGGCGCTTTGCGTTACGCGAAAGCCCAACTTGACTTCGGCCCACGAATTCCCGGCACTCCCGGTGCACAGAAAGCCGGCGACTGGATCGTCGAACAGATGAAGGCAAGAGCCGACACGGTTATCACCCAGACGTGGACGCATACGACGCTCGATGGAACGCAATTGCCGATGCGCAACATTCTGGCGCGGTTCAACCTATCGGCGACCGACAGGATTCTTTACGTGACGCACTGGGACACGAGGCCGCGGAGTGATCTGGCCGAGAACCTCGGCGATCAGCAGCTTCCTGTGCCGGGAGCTAATGACGGGGCATCGGGAGTGGGCCTGTTCGTTGCCCTCGGTGATGCGTTGAAAAAACTCCCGCCAACTCAGGGAGTGGATCTCCTGTTCGTCGATGGAGAGGACTATGGCCAGTTCGACGAGAAGCTCGCTGACGTTCTCATCGGCAGCACGTATTTCGCAAAGAATCCGCCCGAGCCGAATTACAAGCCGTTGTTCGGAGTGGTGTGGGACATGATAGGCGATCGGGATCTGGCGATCAGGAAGGAGAGCTATTCCGTGCAGCGGGCTCCCGAGGTTGTTGACAGGGTGTGGGCGAAGGCGGCAGAGCTGGGGTACGAGCGCATTTTTATCAATGAGGAGCAGGGGGTTGTGATCGACGATCATTTCCCGTTGATCGCAGCGGGCATGAGGGTGATCGACGTGATCGATTTCGTGTACCCCTATCATCACCGTCCGACCGACACGCTGGACAAGATTTCGGCGCGATCGTTGTCGATTGTTGGTGAGGTCGCGGAGGCGTTGTTGCGCTGACTCTTATCGTGACCCGCGATCACCCGCGATCAGGAAGGAAGAGATACTGCCGGAGCCGGAATGATGTCGTCCCGCTTACGGCTATACGATACCGTTCGAACCATGGGAACCCCCGGCGAACGCAAAGCCCTCCTCTTCATTGGCATCGTCATCATCCTCGGCGGCAGCGTGAGGGTTGCTCGCGCGGTCGATAACAGTCCCGAGGTGAGTCTGGAGGCGAGAGCGGCAGTTCAGAAGCAGATCGACGCAGTGGACTCGGTGAG
>JBKJRW010000177.1:0-46837 GCA_046593165.1 Gemmatimonadaceae bacterium | reverse complement strand
TTTCGATAATACCCTGTAACTCATGGCAGTTCAAGCGAATACGATTGACTAGATTTCCGCGGATGCCCAGGTTTGTACCTCTTACAACAAGGCCCTGATGCCGACAATTCGCGACCTGACAGTCGCCATTCGCCAACGGCCCGGCATTGAGGCCGTGGTAGTGCTCGGCCGCGACGGGCTTCTCATAGACAGCCAGTCCACCATCGATCTCGATGCCGAAGGTTTGGCAGCGCGCGTACCGGGAATCGTTGCCTTTGCGGACGAGATCGGAACGACCACGGGAAAAGGTGCGACCCGCATCGCTCTCGTCGAACACGAAAACGGGTACGCTGTGATCTCGTCAGTAGGCGATGACGCGCTGCTGTGCGTTCTCACTTCGCGCACCGCTGACCTGGGCAGCCTCCTCTACGACGTTCGGCGGCATCGCGAGTCAATCGCCCGCCTTTTCTAGCCCCGATGACCCAACGCGACAACGAGCAACGCCACATCCTCGTCGCCGACGACGAAGCGCACATCGGCCGCATCATCAAGATAAAAATGGAGCAGGGTCCATTCCGGGTAAGCCTCGCATTCGACGGGCAGGAGGCGGTAGACATTCTGGAGCAGGAGGATCGCATCGACCTCGTCGTCCTGGATCTCATGATGCCACGGCTCAGCGGGCTCGACGTTCTCGACCGAATCCGCTCGACAGACCGTTGGAAGGATATTCCATGCATCATACTGACCGCGGCGGGTCAGGAGGATTACGAGCGCGACGCGCGCGAGAGCGGAGCAACCGATTTCCTCACCAAGCCGTTCAGCCCCAAGAAACTCTACACCAGGATCGCGCAACTGACCGGAGTGGCCACAGAGGAAACCGCGGCGGCAGAAAATGACTAGGTGGGCGGTGATACTCGCCGGAGGCGTGGGTTCCCGCTTCTGGCCCCTCAGCACGCCCGAGCGACCGAAGCAGCTTCTTCCACTCGTCAATGACGACCCGCTCCTCGTTAACACTTTTCGGCGACTTGGCGATATCGTTCCGATGGAACGAACGCTCGTGCTCACGAATGCTTCACTCGTCGATGCGATCGCGCGGGTCGTACCATCGCTCCCCGTCGAAAACATCATCGCGGAACCCAAGCCGGCGGGCACGGCAGCGGCGCTTGCCTGGGCGGCAAAGGAGATCGAACGCCGAACTGGCCCCGAATCGACGATGCTTTGCGTGCACGCAGACTGGGCAGTCGCCGATGACGCAGGGTTTCGCGCCGCTCTGCTCGCGGCCGAGGAAGTGGCCGTCACCGATGAGGCATTGGTCACTGTAGGGATTATTCCGACTCGCGGTGACCCCGGTTTTGGTTACATCCAGCCGGGTGAAGCAAGCGGGACGGGCTCACGGCGGGTTACGCGGTTCGTGGAAAAACCGGATCGCGCGCGCGCAGAGACGATGATGCACGAAGGCTACCTCTGGAACTCCGGAATTTTTGTATGGCGCGTGGGAGATTTTCTTGCCGAAGTTCGCGCGCTCACCCCCGAAGTGGCCGGCGCGCTCGAAAGCCATGCGGGTGAAGGGCTAGCGGCATTTTTCGACGCGGTCCAGCCTATATCAGTCGATGTCGGTGTAATGGAGCGGAGTGGTCGCGTACGAGTGGTCTCCGGCGATTTTGGCTGGGATGACGTCGGAACGTGGGGCGCGCTTCGCCGGGTCAAGCCAGCGGACCCTGAGGGCAACGTGACGAGTGGCCGTGTATTCGCGCTCGAATCAAGCGGGAATGTCGTTCACGCCGACGGGAGCTCAGTAGTACTGTATGGCGTATCAGATCTCGTGGTTGTGACACGTGGGGGGCTCACTCTCGTGACCACTACGGAGAAATCTGCCGACTTGAAGGCGCTGTTCGATTCCCTGCCCTCTGACATGCGCGAAGTCGGGTGAAGAGACTTTATCTGTACGACGATGCGATAGCGCGCGCGTTTGAGCCGTTTGCGCTGACCCGCCCCGTGTCGGAACTGCGGATTGGCGCCGAGATAATGAGACTTCGGTGGGAGCGCGCTGCGAAGGTGAATGCGTACGGTTTCATTGGCGCCCCGCACCTCTCGCAATTCGAGGAGTTCGGCTCGCCGCCGTCGGTCAGCGCTGACACAACCATCTCGGCAGGCTCGGTAATAGCCAACTCCCGGTTCGCAGTGTCGCTTGCGGTGGAGCTGGACGATCTGAGCACGGCGTTTTCGTGCGACGGCTTGGTTTGCGCAGTGAGGACCGGGAAGTCCATCGATATTCGCGGTCTCAGAGACGGTACGGTTTCGCTCGAGAGTCTGACGCCGCCCGATGTTGCGCCGACTCCTGTCGCTGGCAGATGGGTGCACGAAGTGTGGGACATGGTTGGCAATCTTGCCGAGCAACTCACGGACGACATACCGCTGATTGGCGCGCGACTTTCCGGCGCAGCGATCGAGAACGCGACAATACTCGGCAAGCATGCCGTTTATTGCGAGACGGGAGCGCGGATCGAGCCGTTCGTTGTCCTGGACGCGAACGATGGCCCGATCCTCATTCGGCGAGGAGCTACAGTCGCGTCATTCACGCGCATTGTCGGACCCTGTTACATCGGCGAGGAATCACACGTAGTTGGCGATGCGATCCGCGCTTGTTCGATCGGGGATGTATGTAAGGTGCGAGGCGAGATTTCTTCTTCCGTCATGCTGGGTCATTCGAACAAGGGACACACCGGCTTTGTCGGGAGCTCCTATATCGGCCGCTGGGTCAACCTCGGTGCGGGCACGACGACCAGCAATCTCAAGAACACCTATGGGGCGGTGCAACTCCAGACCCCTGTTGGATTGCGTGACACCGGACTCCAGTTTCTGGGAAGTCTGATCGGAGATCACGCAAAAACCGGGATCGGATCGATGCTCACCACCGGCTGCGTGATCGGTGCCGGCGCCAACATTTACGGTGCAGGTACCTCGCCCAGGTACGTGCCGCCGTTTGCATGGGGCGATGGCGAGCCATACGCACGGTTTGAGTTGGACAAGTTCATCGATGTGGCGGAGAGAATGATGGCGCGTCGTCATGTTCCGCTCAGCGACCGGGCGAAGGTGCAGCTCGAGGAGGCCTACAGAGCGAGCGGGGATTCGGAGTGAAGTTGTGCGTTCTGGGAAGTGGAAGCCGCGGTAACTCGGTATTGATTCAATCGGGCGCCACGAGGGTCCTCGTCGATGCCGGGTTCGCGCCTCGCACGATGGCGCTGCGACTTGCGAGACTCGCGGTCGATCCGCGATCGATCGAAGCGGTGATAGTGACGCACGAGCATGTGGACCATGTGCGCGGAGCAGTGGCGGGTGCGCGCAAGTGGGGATGGAAGATCATCGCGACCGCGGGGACTGTTGGGGCCTGCCTTCCACTTTCCGATGCCGAGGTACAGATCGTGAGCGGCGGCGAGGCATTCTCCGTCGGCGATATGGACCTTGAAGCGGTGCGCACCTCCCATGACGCGTCCGAGCCGGTTGCGGTGGTTGCAACAGGAAGATCGACTGGTTCTCGGGCGGCAATCGTGTACGACCTCGGAGTGATGACGGATGCGATTCGCCGCGCACTCGAACGGCTCGACCTGCTGGTGCTCGAATCCAACCACGACACTGAGATGCTGCGCCAAGGGCCGTACCCGGCGGTGCTGAAGCGGCGGATATCCGGCCGCGAAGGGCACCTCAGCAATCGCGCGGCCGCACTGGCCGCCGCCGGGTGCTCTCACAGAGGGCTATCCCATGTGGTGCTGGCGCATCTGAGCGAAGTCAATAACACTCCCGAGAAGGCAACCGAATCGATGCAGGCCGCGCTTCGCCGGACGGCATTCACCGGGTCCGTTGTCGCCAGCTTTCAGGACCATCCGTCTCGCACGGTATCCGCTGACCCGAGTGAACGGTTTGGGCCGACGCAGTTATCCCTTTCGCTCTAGCGCGACTGCGCCCCTCGTTGGTGTCGCGTCAATACTGCTGATCGGATAGCTTTATCGCATGCGCGTCTCGGTCATAATCACGACGTACAATCAGCCGGAGCAGCTCGAGAAGGTCATGTGGGGCTATGCCGCGCAACGTGGCGCGGACTTCGAGCTGATAGTCGCCGATGATGGGTCCCGGCCGGCTACGACCGAGGTGATCGACCGGGTCGCGACGGCCACGGGCCTCGACGTCCTCCACGTGTGGCGCGGCGACAACGGGTTCCGGAAAACCGAGATTCTCAATCGCGCCATCCTTGCGGCGAGGGGCGACTATCTCGTGTTTTCCGACGGGGACTGCATTCCCCGCGACGACTTCGTCGCGACACATATGCGGCTTGCTCGTCCGGGATGCTTTCTGTCAGGCGGATACATCAAGCTTCCCGAGGACATCAGCGCGAGCATCACGCTGGAAGACATCACGTCAGGGCGCGCGATTGAGCCGGCGAGCCTGCGGGCGCGGGGCTGGCATCCTGGAAGGAGAGTGTTCCGGCTGGTACGTGCCAATGCCATCGCAACTTTGATGGATGTGATCACGCCCACCCGTCGCACCTGGAACGGACACAACTCCTCGGCGTGGCGCGCATCGATCGTCGCCGCTAACGGCTTCGACCTCGACATGGGTTACGGCGGTGAGGACCGCGCCCTCGGCGAGCGACTGATGAACGCGGGTATTCGCGGCAAGCAGGTCAGGCATCGGACTCCTTGCCTGCACCTCTATCACGAGCGCCCGTATGTGGACCGCGTGCGATGGAAGCTCAATCACGAGATACGGCGCCGCATCCGAAAAAATGGCGAGACTCGCGCGCGGAACGGGATTGCCGAACTTCCTCACGATGAGTCGTTGCTGATTCGGCGTCCCGGCGAGCTGCTCGAGAGCGGCGCCGGCAAACGCGCGGTCATGTCCCGCTAGAGACGGCCACGCTCTGCTGCGAGGGCTGCCTCGATCGAATCAAAGAGCTGCCTGATGTCGTCGTCGGTGGTTCGAAATCCGAGGGTACACATTCGGAGTGAGAACCGGCTATTGAGGCGGGTCGATGAAATCAGGAAGCGGCCTCCCGAAACCACGCGCGCGTTGATGCGCTCGTTGAGGGTGTCCAGATGCTCCGGGGCGACTGACGACGGTGCCGCGCGAAAGCAGAAGATTCCGAACTGAGCCGGGCAGAGCGGCTCGAAGTCGTCTGACGCATCCACGAGAGAAGCGAGGAGACGCGCCCGCTCCATGCCATGCTGAATTGCGTCGGATATCGCGGAAGTGCCGAAGTAGTTCACCGACATCCAGATCTTGAGTGCGCGCGAGTACCGCGTCAACTGTTCGCCGCGATCCGCAAAGTTGACCTCTTCCTCACCCGGTTCGACATCCTTGAGATACTCGGGCCAGATGCGAAATGCATCGGCGAGGGTGGACGGATCCTTGACCATCAGGCAACCACATTCGAACGGGACGAACAGCCATTTGTGCGGATCGAGCGTCAGACTGTCCGCTCGCTCGATTCCACTCAGCATTCCCTTTCCTTCGCTGGTCAAAGCCGCGAAACCCGCATAGGCCGCATCCACGTGAAGCCACAGTAGTTCGCTGGCGCACAAGTCGGCAATCGCGTGCAGTGGATCGACCGAGCCCGTGTTGGTTGTGCCCGCACTCGCGGCGACAAGAAATGGTGTGAAGCCCGCGGCACGATCAGCGGCGACACGCTCTGCGAGGTCACCAGTGATCATGCGAAACATTCCGTCCATTGCAACCACGTGCACATTTTCTCTCGCGATGCCAGCGATCCACGCGGCCCGGACAACTGACGAGTGCGCCTGTGCAGATGTGTAGACAACGAGTTTCGTAATGTCCGCGCCGCGCTCGATAGCGGCGTGCCGCGCCGCGACCACTGCAGTGAGATTAGCCGCCGAACCACCCGACGTGAGAAGTCCGCTCGATCCCGCGGGCAGTCCCATCCATTCGCGAATCCACTCGAGCACTACCATCTCGATCTGATTCGGGCCGGCTGCTACCGGCCACACACCGGCAAAGAAATTGTAGCCGGTCGCAATCCAGTCACCAAGCAACGCGGGAAATGTCGGACAACTTGGCACATATGCGAGAAACCCGGGGTGTGGTTCGCGCGCGTGGTAGGGAAACACACTCTTCTGGAGCGTTGCAATCAGGGAGTCAAAATCCACCCCTGCGAGCGGCGCCGGGACCATCAGCGCCTGGTTCAATTCGTGGCGAGGTACCGAAGCGATAACAGGCTCGTTACGAATGTTCGCGAGGTGCCCGGCGACCAGATCGGCCACCTTATGACCGAGCCGCTGCATCGTGGCCTGGTCGAGATCGAGAGGAGAGCGCGTCACTTTTTGACTCTCAGCTCCTTCGACTGCTCGAGCAGACGCCGGAGGTTCGCATCGACTTCGTTCGCCTTCGAAATCATTGCCGACGTGGGGGGCATGTCAGCCTCTTCAAGCGCATTGAGCACAGCGAGAGCTTCGCTCTGGGCGCGCGCCAGGCCCGTGATGAGAGGCTGTATTGCGTCGCCGGGCGCGAGGTTCAGCTTTCGAACCGCGGCGAGCGTATCGGCTGCTACGTGGCTTGCGGTCCACATCCGCGTTCCGAGGGAATGCTGTAATGCGAGATCGGCGGATGTCATGTGCACCCGAGGATCCATCTTCACTGACAACGGCTGAGTGAATGTTCGTCCATCGGCGACAAGCCGAACCGTGTACTTGCCCGGAGTGACGGCAGGTCCCATCGGCTCCAGGGGCGTTTCTCCGACAATCGCCGAAATAGGATAATCGAATCGGTTTGCAGCGGGCGGTGGATAGTGAAGATCCCAGATGAATCGGTGTGATCCCGCTTTCGACGACAGTATCTGCACAGGTCGAATCCAATACGTCGGGATTACAAGATCGGTGGGAATTGCCGGAGCGACGTCTGTGCTCGCAAATTTCCGGATCGAAACGCCGCGCGAGTCCAGTATCTCGAGAGTAACTGGTCCCTTTGCATCAGCCGGCAGCCAGTAGTCGATGATCGCGCCATCAGGCGGGTTTTTCCCCGCCGGTTCTTCGGGAGGAAGAGGCGTGTCGGTGTTCTTGTTGCGCCTGAACCGCCACGTCGGCCTCGGCGCGAACAGCCGCGCGCCCCGATTGGCTGATTCGGCGAGTTGTCGAATCGGACCCATGTCGTCGAGAATCCAGAACGAGCGGCCGTGCGTTCCAACCACAATGTCGTTGTCGTGCAGGACAAGATCGCGAATGGATGTCGCGGGCATGTTGAGTCGGAGCGATTGCCAATGCTCGCCGTCGTCCGCGGAGAAATACACGGCTCGCTCGGTTCCGGCGAAAAGCAGCCCCTTTCGCACCGGATCCTCGCGCACGGCGTTCACAATCTCCCCATCCGGAATGCCACTCACGATCTCCTTCCACGAGGCACCGCCATCGTGAGTCCGGAAAATATGTGGCCGCAGGTCGTCGAGGCGGAACGTGTTGATGGCCGCGTAAGCCGTGTTGTCGTCGTGATGCGACGCGACCATCAACGAAACCTTGCTCCACGGCGTGAGCGCTGGTGGCGTAATGTTTTTCCATGTCTTGCCCCCGTCTCTCGTGATGTGAATCAGGCCGTCGTCGGTACCCACCCAGATTGTGCTGGCCGACTTGAAAGAGGGTGCGACGGTATAGATGACACCGCGATGTTTGCCCTTCTCGGGATCCATTGGCGTGAAGATGCCGAGGTTGGCTGGTACATCGTACGATTCGCGGGTAAGGTCGGGGCTGATGACCTGCCAGTCGTGGCCGCCTGTCCGAGTCTGGAAAAGCACGTTTGAGCCCAGGTACAGCGTGCGCTGATCGACCGGGGAAAAGATCACCGGCATCGTCCGCACGAACCGGTACTTGCCGCTGCGGCTTATCTCGGGCGACACGTTCTGGACTTCGCCGCTGCGCATATCGAAGCGGGAGATCTTGCCGCCGTAGATGTAGTTGGGGTTGAGAGGGTCGGGTGCGACATATCCGTACTCTTCGACTCCAACGGTCCGCCAGTCGCGAAACGTGATGGCGCCGTTGTCGCCGCGAGAGATCACAGCCGCCGAGCCGCTCTCCTGCTGGCCGCCATATACCCAGTACGGCACGCGATTGTCGGTGATCACATGGTAGAACTGCGCCGTCGGTTGATTGTACCAGGAGCTCCATGTCTGACCGTTGTTGACCGTAATCGTCGCACCCTGGTCGGTGGCGAATAGCATGATGTCCGGATTGATCGGGTTGATCCAGATTCGGTGATAGTCGTCACCGCCGGGTGCGCCCTTTATGCCAAGCCATGTCTTTCCGCCATCGCTGGTTCTATACGAGCCGACGTTGCCGATAAATGCGACATCTTCATTCTTCGGATGCACACGAATCTCGGCGAAGTCCGAGCCGCGGCCCCAGAGACGGCCTTCGCTGTTGAGCAGAGACCAGGATTCTCCGGCGTCGTCGGAGCGATACACGCCGCCGCCGGTTGTTGCATCGACAGTTGCGTAGAGCCGTTTGGGATTCGATGGCGAAACGGCGAAGCCTATGCGACCGAGGCCCTGCGCGATTGTCGGAAGCCCACGTGTGAGCTGGCGCCATGTTTCACCACCGTCATCTGACTTGAAGAGACCGCTGCCTGGGCCGTTGTACGAGCTGCCCATTTCCCAGGGTGCCTGGCGCCCGGCCCAGAGGTCGGCGTAGACGGTGCGTGAGTTCGAGGGGTCGAAAGCGAGCTCGATGGCACCGGTATTCTCGTCCTTGTAGAGGACCTTCTCGAATGTTCTTCCGCCATTTGTTGAGCGGAATACTCCTCGCTCCGGATTGGGACCGTATGGATGGCCGAGGACGGCGACGAAGAGGCGGTCTTGATCGCGCGGGTCAACGATTATCTGGGCGATCTGTTGCCCCTGGCGCAGGCCCAGGTGCTCCCACGATCTGCCCCCGTCCACGGACTTGTACATGCCGTCGCCGGTCGAGAGATCAGGTCGCTGGAGGCCCTCTCCAGTGCCGACGTAGATGATGTCGGCATTCGATGGCGCGAGAGCGATGGCGCCGATCGATCCGGTTGGCTGGTTGTCGAAGATTGGAGTCCAGACGCGGCCGTAGTCGGCTGTCTTCCAGACACCGCCGTTGTTCACGCCGATGAAAAACACATTCGGCTTGTCGGGAATTCCAACTGCGGCAACCGTGCGCCCCGCGCGGAACGGCCCGATCATGCGCCATCGGAGCGAGGAATACATCGCGGTATCGGGCTTCTGCGCGAGAGACACCGCCGGCGCGGTGCAGGAGAGGATCACCGACAGCAAGGCCAACGCGCGGGAATGGATTCTCATTTGCTTTGGAGTGGGGGACGATTTTGCGGGATCGTTGCCGAGGCGAAAGTATGCGGCATTGTTGGCGTCGGTGAGTGGGCTACAATGTCCGGCCTTCGCTTCCTCCCCAGAGAGGTATCGCGAGGCCGCCGGCGTCGTCGTAGAACGTGACTGAGCCGGGCGCACGCATTTTTGCGATCACGAATATCTGGCCGGCGTGCATCGAAAAATGCTCTACGACATGATACACCGCGGCGAGAACCGTCGTCTGACGCCCTTGAATGGTGAGTTCGCGGTCGAGCTGGCCAGAATCGATCGCGGCGAGCACTTCGTCGGCGTCCCGCACGGCGGATTCGAGGAGCTCGAGCAGTTCGGCCCCGTCAGGGCCTTCGCGCATCGAGAACTCCAGCGAACGGTCGCGGGTTCCTTCTGCCCCGCCAATTCCGGTGACGACCCATTGGCGGATGTTGCCAGCGAGGTGGAGGAGGAGATTGCCGATGCTGTTCGACTCCTCGTTCGCTCTCCACCACACGATATCCTGCGGCAGACCGACGACCGCCATGCGGATCTTGGTCGGATACTCGTAGGCGAGGAAATAGCGCGACCGCTCGATGAAGGATGAATCACTCATGCGGTGAATATGCACGAGCAGAGGGTCAAAAAAAAACGGGGCCGCCATTTCTGATGGCGGCCCCGCTTCCTTACTGAGCTGGCGACCTGCTAGTACATCCCGCCCATGCCGCCCGGCGGACCACCCGCCGAGCCGCCGTTCTTGTCTTCCTTCTTCTCCACGATCAGTGCTTCGGTCGTGAGCAGAAGGCCGGCAATCGACGCCGCGTTCTGAAGCGCGGTACGCGTAACCTTGGTCGGGTCAATGACACCAGCCTCGACCAGGTTCTCGTACTCGTCCGTCAGAGCGTTGTAGCCAAAGTTCGGCTCCTTCGAGTTCCGAACCTTCTCGACGACGATGGAACCTTCTCCACCGGCGTTCTGAACGATCATGCGAATCGGCTCTTCGATTGCGCGGCTGACGATGCCCACTCCGATCTGCTCGTCGTGGTCATCGAGCTTGAGCGTCTTGAGCGCCTTCTGGGCGCGTATGAGAGCAACTCCACCACCGGGGACGATTCCTTCCTCGACGGCAGCGCGCGTTGCGTGCAATGCATCCTCGACGCGAGCTTTCTTTTCCTTCATCTCGCTCTCGGTCGCCGCGCCGACGTTAATTATCGCGACACCGCCGGCGATTTTTGCCAGGCGCTCCTGAAGCTTCTCCTTGTCGTAATCGGAGGTCGTCTTCTCGATCGCTGCCTTGATCTCCTTGATGCGCCCCTGAATCTTGTCGTCGTCGCCACCGCCATCGATGATCGTGGTGTTGTCCTTATCGATGACAACGCGCTTGGCCCGGCCGAGATCTGTGACGACAGCGTTCTCGAGCTTGAAGCCAACTTCCTCGCTGATGACCTGACCGTTGGTCAGCACCGCGACGTCCTGCAGCATCGCCTTGCGGCGATCGCCAAAACCAGGCGCCTTGACGGCGGCGACGCGAAGCGTGCCGCGCAGCTTGTTCACAACCAGCGTAGCAAGCGCCTCACCCTCGATGTCCTCTGCGATGATGAGCAGCGGCTTTCCGAGCTGTGCAACCTTCTCGAGAATCGGAAGGAGGTCCTTCATCGACGATATCTTCTTGTCGTGAATGAGGATCATCGCATCCTCGAGCACCACTTCCATCTTCTCGGGATCGGTGACGAAGTACGGGGAGAGGTATCCGCGGTCGAACTGCATGCCCTCGACCGTCTCGAGCGTCGTCTCGAGGCCCTTCGCCTCTTCGACTGTGATGACGCCGTCCTTGCCGACCTTCTCCATCGCCTCGGCGATCAGATCGCCAATTTCCTTGTCGTTGTTGGCGGAAATGGCGCCGACCTGGGCGATCTCCTTCTTGCCCTGCGTCACGACGCTCATCGTCTTGAGTTCTTCGACGACAGCAGCGACGGCCTTGTCGATACCGCGCTTGAGCGCCATCGGGTTGATACCGGCGGTGACGTTCTTCAGGCCCTCACGGAAAATCGCCTGGGCGAGGATGGTCGCCGTGGTGGTGCCGTCGCCGGCGATATCGGACGTCTTCGTCGCGACTTCTTTCACCATCTGCGCACCCATGTTCTCCATGGGATCGGAAAGCTCGATCTCCTTGGCCACGGTCACGCCGTCCTTGGTGACGGTCGGTGCGCCGAACTTCTTGTCGATTACGACGTTTCTGCCCTTCGGTCCGAGGGTTACCTTCACCGCCTCGGCGAGCTGGTCAACGCCGCGCTTGAGTGCAGCGCGAGCGTCGGTGTTGAAATGGAGTTCCTTGGCTGCCATGGATTCTGTTTCCTGTCGTTACGGTTAACTGACGACCGCGAGCACATCGGCTTCGCGGAGGATCAGGAGCTGCTCATTGTCGATCGTGACTTCGGTTCCGCTGTACTTTCCGTAGAGAACCTTGTCTCCAACCTTGAGCTCCATGGGGACTCGCTTGTCCTTCTCATAGCGGCCGGGGCCGACCGCGAGTACTTCGCCCTGCATCGGCTTTTCCTTGGCGGTGTCGGGGATGAAGAGGCCGCCACGCATCTGCTCGGTCTCCTCCGTAGCGCGGACGACGACACGGTCCGCGAGGGGCGATACGGAATTGCTTGTCTTTGTAGCCATATTGTGCATCCCTCCTGCTGAGATGGCATGAAAAAAAAGGGCTGTTGGCACTCACACATGGAGAGTGCCAACAGCCTCAAAGCTACCCAGGCCGACGCCTTAATTCAAGGCATAAGAACCCCAACTTCCGGTTTGGTTCAGCGACCCTGGAGCAACTCCCATCCCAATCGCACTCCCTTGAGCGTGAGGTAGGGATCGACCTCATCGAACGATTCGCAATAGGGCTGGAGGGTAGCGGCGAGACCGCCTGTGGCAAGGACGACTGGATCGCTGGAAGCCCACTCTTGTTTGATCCTGCGCACGAGCCCGTCGATCGAATCCGCCGCCCCGTACAAAACGCCCGACCGGATGCATTCGTCCGTGCGCTTTCCGATCACATGCTGCGGCGGCACGAGTTCCGTGGCGGACAACTGGGACGTCCGACGAAACAACGTGTCGGCAGATGTCCACACCCCCGGCTGAATGACTCCGCCGATGAACGCGCCATCCGCGGTGATGCAGTCGTAGGTGGTGGCGGTTCCGAGATCGACCACTATTGCATCGCGCTTCCAGAGCCGGCTTGCGGCCAGCGTGTTCGCGATCCGATCCGCACCAACCGTGAAGGGCTCATCCACCTCGAGCCGGATGGGAAGCGGTGCCCGGGCGTCGACGAAAACGGGAGGCGTCCCGAATGAATCCTCGCACGCGCGGGCGAGGGTTTGCGTCACCGGAGGGACGACCGAACAGATGGCCGTACCGTTTACGTCCGAGGCCTTCATTCCCTTTGCTCGAATGAGAGACTCGATCAGTAGTGAGAATTCGTCCGGCGTTCGCGGCAGGCTCGTCGTCAGGCGCCAATGAGCACGAACGGACTCCCCTTCGAACAGCGCTGCCGTCGTTTCGGTATTTCCCACATCGAACGCGAGAATCATTGATCGGTCCATCGGCCGTGTGTTATGTGTGTGTCATGTGTGGTCGAGCACCAGAGAGCCGGAGCGGAATCTGGCGACAGTGTCGGCAAGCGCAACGAGCAGCTCACCGGAGGGGCTGATACCTTCGACCGTTCCCCGGGCCGGCTCGATACACTTACGCCCCCTCGCGATGTCCCGGGCGTTCCACTCGATCATTTCTATCGGTGTGAGATTTTCCGCGATCGATGCCGCGGCGCGCAAGGCAGGCACAAGGTCGGTTAACACTTCTATTCTTGTGGTGCCGGGATCGAGACCTGCCGCGAGCGGCACGTCGGCCGGTGCCGTCAGGTTGACTCCGATTCCGATGGACACCCACTCGAGGCGGCCCTCGCGCCACCGAGCCTCGATCAGAACTCCTGCCAGCTTTCGTCCCTCTACATACAAATCGTTAGGCCACTTGAGGCGTATCGGCTCGGCGGCAAAACGATCGAGGGCTCGCGCGGCGTGAAGACCGATGCGCAGTGCGAGGACTTCGATGCCTGAAGACACGCGGGGACGCTCGAGAAGCGTCAACCACAATCCGTGCGCTGCCGGGGAAGTCCATTTCGACCCGCTCCTGCCCCGCCCGGCCGTCTGTCGATCAGCAATCACGAGAGAACCTGCCGCGCCCCCGGAGGCGCCAATCCTGTGCGCGACGTCGAGCGTCGATGTAGTCGTCTCGAGAAGCTCGACCGCGGGCAGGTCGAGCAGCGATGCCAGCTCGCCGGCTCTCAGTCCGTCAAAGCAATATTCGTCAGCCACGCCAATAGAGAATCGCCAGCACGACCGCGCCGAGCACGACGCGGTAAAGCGCGAAAACTCCGTAGCTGTGCCTGCTCACGTAACGGAGCAGCACCGATATCGCGAGCCAGCTGCTGACCGCGGCGGCGGCTACGCCAACCGCTACCTGCACGCCGAGGCCTCCCTGCCTGAGCACGTCGGGAGCCTTGAGGACGATTGCCGCCGCCGTGATAGGCATACTCATGAGAAAGCTGAAAATGGCAGTGGACTGACGATCGAACCCCAGTGCGCGCCCAGCGGTAATGGTGGCGCCCGAACGTGAAACTCCTGGCACCAGAGCAACGACCTGCGCAGTGCCGATGAGCAGCGCATCGAGCCACTTCATTCTGTCGAGCGGACGTACCTGCGCGCTGAACCTGTCAACAGCCCAGAGAATGATCCCCATGATGATGAGCGCGGTAGCGGTGAGTGCGGGAGCCCTGAAAACCGTCTCCGCCTTTTCCTCGAGCAAGAGTCCGCCGATCGCTCCGGGAATCGTCGCCAGGACGAGGAAGACCACCCGCTTTTTCTCGGGTGTGTCGATCGTACGCGTTTTCAGGATGTTGACGAAGGCAACGATGAGTTGCCCCCACTCCCGCCGGAAAAACCACAGCACAGCGATGAGCGTTCCAAAGTGCAGCGCAACATCAAAGGCGAGACCCGGATCGTCCCAGCCAAACAAAAACGGCGCGAGGGCGAGATGCGCCGAGCTGCTGATTGGAAGAAACTCGGTAAGCCCCTGGATCAAGCCGAGGACGATCGCCTGAAAAATTGTCACGCGGTCACGTTGCGAGAGAAGTTATGTAGAGGTGCTCGTACTGGCTGACAATCTGATCTAGCGAGAACCGGGCCCGCGCATCGGCCATTCCAAGCTCGCTCATCGCGCGCCAGGTTTCGGGATTACCGAGAATGCCGAGGGCGGCGCGCGCCATTCCTTCGACGTCTCCTACCTCGCAGAGCACTCCGGTTTCGCCGTCCCGAACAACTTCCGGCAACCCGCCGGCTCTCGCTCCGATCACCGGAACTCCCGACGCGAGTGCCTCGAGGGCGCTCAACCCGAACGACTCGCTCGATGTGGGCAGCAGGAAGAGATCGGCCGAGGCCAGCAGAGGCGCAACGTTGTCGATCTTGCCAAGGAAATGAACGCGATTCTCGACGCCGAGCTTCCGGGCTTCGTCCTCCGCCTCGGGACGCTCGGGTCCGTCTCCCACCATAACGAGCCAGCCGGACAATTCCGCGTGAACTTTCGCGAACGTTGCGACGACGTCCCGCACGCGCTTGACCCGGCGGAAATTCGAAATGTGCATCAACAAAGGCCCCGATCCTCCGAGCCGCTCACGCAGAACAGGCGGGTACTTGGCGCGATTGTATATCTCGGGATCGATGAAGTTGTGAATTACGGCAACGTCACACGCGGTGCACCCGAATGCATCATACGTCTCACGTCTCAGGAACTCCGAGACGGCGGTGAGACGGTCGGATTTCTCGATTGAGAACTTCGTGATCTGGTTGAACGAAGGATCCTGCCCGACGATCGTGATGTCGGTTCCGTGAAGCGTCGTAATGACTTTCACGTCGCCCTTCTGCTCGCGCAGCATTTCGCGGGCGATCCACGCGCTGGTAGCATGAGGAATCGCGTAGTGGCAGTGCAGAAGGTCGAGTCCATGCATTCGAACGACCTCGTGCATTCGCACGGCCAGCGCGAGATCATACGGCGGGTACTCAAACAACGGATAGCGACCCACGTCGACTTCATGGAAGTAGACGTTGGGGAGAAAATCAGGCAGACGGAACGGTTGCCGGTAGGTGATGAAATGGACTTCGTGGCCTCTCGCCGCTAACGCGATGCCCAGCTCCGTGGCGACTGCGCCGGAGCCGCCGTATGTCGGATAGCAGGTGATCCCGATCTTCAAGACGACTCCTTCCACCACCGTTGCACGATTGCCTGCGAGTCCGGATCGTCCGGATTGACGCGGGTGACCGGAGCGTCACCGAGTTGATGACGAAACCAGGTTCGCTGCCGCTTGGCATATTGACGAGTCTCAATAATGATTCGCTCGCGGGCCGATGACAAACTGAGGTCGCCCCGCGCCACTCCGCGCATCACTCTGTATCCGCTCGCCTTCCACGCCGGTGCACCCTCTGCGACGTGGCCGTCGAGGGCGCGCACCTCATCGAGCCACCCTGCATCAATCATTGAGTCAACACGCCGTTCGATGCGGGACGCGAGTGCAGGGCCTGGATCGACAAGCAGGTAGGCGGGCAACAAAACCGACTCGGACCGATCCGTTGCGTGGAGAGCCGTGATTCGCTGTCCCGTCAGCAAAGCGATCTCGATGGCACGGATGAGCTGATAACGCCCGAGGTGCGCCCGCTCCGGATCGAGAGCGTTGCACCATCGGCGAAGCTCAAGCAGAGGCATAGGATTGAGAATCTCTTCGAGACCGACACGGGCTGCTTCGTCGAGATCGGGGACGTCGAAAAGGGGGTCGAACAGCGCGCGTATATAGAATCCTGTCCCGCCCGCAACAAGAGCTGTCTGACGATGCGCGCGTGCCTCGGCAATCCAGCCGAGCGCCTCCCTTGCCCACCGCGATGCGGAATAACGCTCGACGGGTTCGGCGATATCGATGCCCTTGTGCAGGATCGCCTTGCGTTCGCTCCAATCGGGCTTGGCTGTGCCGATGTCGAATCCGCGATAGATCTGGCGCGAGTCCGCACTCAGAATCACCGCTCCGTACTCGAGCGCGAGCCCAGAGGCGATTGCGGATTTTCCGGCCGCCGTCGGACCGCAAATGACGCGAACTCTATCTACGGCCAAACCGCCGGTCCAGCTCATCCCAGCCCAACTGCACGATCGTCGAGCGACCATGCACGTCGTGCGCGGGAAGCAATGTGTCGCGCAGCGACGCGAAGAGCGCGCGCATCTCGGACACCGACAATGACTCACCGGCCTTGATGGCGGCCTTGCATGCGACGGTTGCGGCCAGGTGCTCGTGACGCGTCGCGGTTCCTGCGACACGATCGCCAGTGAGGGCGTCCAGCGTTTCCCTCAGGCAGCGCTCGGCGTCGAACCGCGGGTGTGGCATGGGCACTGTGTTGACGATCAGCGTGCCTCCACCGAAGCCCTCGATCTCGAACCCGAGCTTCTCCAGATAATCGCGATTGGCTTCGAACGCATCAGATTCGGCGGGTCCAAGGTGAAGTGTCAGCGGAAGCAGCAGTCGTTGAGCAGGAGCACGGCCCGACTCGAGCGACTTCATGAACTCCTCGTAGAGAACGCGCTCGTGCGCCGAATGCTGGTCGATCAGCACGAGTCCGTCTGCATGCTCGAATGCGATGTAGGTACGCCGGAACTGGAAAAGCTCCGGTATCTCGCTTGATTCGTCGCGCGATGCGTACTCGCCATACGACTGCGGTATCGCAACTCCGGCGTGGAGGCCCGCCGCTCCACTCGAAGCGTCCGACGGATCCCATTCGAAAAGCCCCGTCGAGGCATTGGGTGGCGAAAGTATTGACACCGAGTCTGTCGGCGCCGGCGTTAACGTCTCGACATCCGTCCTGGACGGAGTGAAGTAGCGGCCGCCAACCGACGCCGACGCGTCGAAAGTTCCGAGCGCGCGGCGCACTGCAGTTTCAACTGCGCGCTCGAGCGGCCATTTGTCCAGGAATCGCACCTCGGCCTTGGCAGGGTGCACGTTGATATCGACAGTAGAGGCGGGAAGGTTGACGCTGAGGTAGAGGGAGGGCCGAAGACCCGCGGAGATCGTGGATCGGTACGCCGCTTCGGCGGCGCGCACGAGCCCCGCATCGCGCACTGCGCGTCCGTTAACTGAGAGAAATACGCGACGGGTTGCGGTGCCCACATCTGCCGGACGCTCAACCAGGCCGCTGGTGTGCACCGCACCGGAAACATCCTCCACATCGAGGAGTGCTCCTGCATACTTCCCTCCCCACAGGCCGCTGAGCCGGGCACGGAGCGACGACACTGGTGGCAGAACGAGCACGGCTTTCCCATCGTGCGTAAGTGTGAACCGGATGTCGGGACGCGTGAGGGCAATGCTGCCGAGAGTGTCTGCGATTGCTCGCCATTCCGATCGGGTTCCGCGCAGGAATTTTTTTCGTGCCGGAGTGTTGTAGAAAATCTGTCCGACAGTGACCGTCGTTCCGCGGCGCCGCGTGGACGGCTCGATTCGCGCGACCGCGCCGCCCGCGACTACAATCAGCGAGCCTTCCCCGTCAACGGGACTGGTGTCGAGTTCGAATCGCGAGATGGAAGCGATCGCCGGAAGCGCTTCGCCTCGAAAACCAAAACTCGACACACCGACGAGGTCGGCAGCAGTACGAATCTTCGACGTGCCGTGACGCTTGAGCGCGAGTTCCGCATCCTCTCGATCCATTCCGCTGCCATCATCACTCACGCGAATGAGCTTGTGGCCGCCTTCCTCTATCGTTACGTCAACGGTCGTCGCTCCAGCATCGAGAGAATTTTCGACGAGCTCCTTCACCACCGATGCAGGGCGCTCGACTACCTCGCCTGCGGCGATCTGGTCGGCGACCGCGCTCGGCAGCACGGCGATCAGTGGCACGCTACCAGTCCCGCCCATTGGGAGGGGGAGTCGGAACGCTGCGACGCTGCTTGCGTCCCTGAACGTCCTGCTCCTCCTGTTCCATCGCGTTCAGTAACTGCTCTGCACGCTCGGGTGTCATGCCGGGTATCGGACGCGGGCGCGGCGCCTCATTCTCTGCGCTCGAGGGCTCAGGCTGCGGCTGAGGATCACTTCCTCCTCCTCCACCACCTCCGCCTCCACCGCTGCTTTGCTGCTTTCGCAAAGCGAGTTCGTAGTTCCACTTCGCGTCTGTATCATCGGGGCGGAGTGTCAGCACGCGCTTGTAAACTGCAAGCGCGCTGTCGAGTGGGGAGGCAGCAGAATCGCCGCTCAGGGCCAGCCCTTCGCGAAGGTGTGCGTATCCACCGTTGAACCCGGCTCGGTAGGCCACCTCGGCATCCTTCGATTGCTCTACTCGTGCGAGAATTGCGATCGCCGGCCTGACCGAGTCCGACAATGCGAGCATCGCCGTGGCGCGATTGTACAATCGCACCGCATCCTTGTCGCGTACACTTCCCGTCGAGCAGGCGGACAACATCATCACCGCGATTGCCGACGCCGTTGTCGCTACCGCCGAGAGTGAGCGTTTTCGTCCGCGGCGTGCAGAGAGAAATGAGTCGAGCAGAAGCAGGAGGAGCGCGGGGACGAGAAAAAGCTGGAACCTCTGGCCAAGCTTCGCGCCTCTCGTCATCGATCGCTGCTCAGTGCGAAGGCCGGCGAGCCGGGCACGAACCGTGGCGGCGCGGTCAGGGTCCGAGGGAGGAACGAATACGCCACGACCCGCTTTGGCTGCGGCCTCGAGGATGACCGGCGAGTAACGTGTGACAACTATGGCGCCAGCCTGATCCTTCTTCTCCGTTGCGACGCCGTTTTCCTTCACGGGAATGGTCGAGCCGCGTTCCGTACCGAATCCAACGGTGATTATCGTGGTTCCTGCGCTTGCGGCGCGGCGGGCCTCGACGAGGACTTCGTCCTGTTCCTCGAAGACTTCACCGTCGCTCATCACCACGATCGCCCGTTCGGCGTCCGACCTGGAGAGGGCAAGCAGATTGTTTGCCTGCCTGAGGGCACTGGCAACTGAACTTCCTGACTGCCCGACGATTGTGGGGTCGAGGTTATCGATGAAGAGGTTGAGTGCGCCCTGATCGACAGTGAATGGACTGAGTACATAGCTTCGGCCGGCAAATGCGACCAGCGCAAAACGGTCGTTGGGTGAACGTTCACGCAGTTGATCGACGACCTGTTTCATTTTCGTCAGGCGGTCCGGAGATTCATCGCGCGCGAGCATCGACGATGACGCGTCGAGCGCGAGGACCACGTCGATTCCCGGCTGTCGCACTACCGTGCGCTCCACGCCCCATCGCGGCCCTGCGAATGCTATCGCAAGAAAAGCTGAGGCGAGCGTCAATCGCCACGGCTGCCATCGCGACGCCATGGATGCGCTCGGCGCGAGACGTGCGATCATCGAAGGCGTTCCGAGCTGGGCGAGCCTCTTTGCGCGCACGCGGCGCGCCGTGGCGATCATCCATCCGGTAACGAGCGGGACAACTACGATCAATGGAAGAGCCCAGGGCCAGCTCACAAATCGGAGATCGATCATGGAAGCGGCGCCCTCCACGCGGTGAGACCGAGCTCCAGCAGCAGCGCCACCAGCGCGAGTCCCAGCGCCCACCGATACAGCTCAGTGTACGTCACCTGTGACCTGGACTGCACAGGTGCCCGTTCGAGTTGATCGATCTGCGCGTAGATCTGACCCAGTGCTGCACCATCACGCGCGCGGAAATATCTTCCGCCGGTCAGTGAGGCAATCTGACGCAAAAGCGCTTCGTCAATTTTCACCGGTTGATTCTCGAATCGCAGGCCGAACACGTCACGGCCGACCGGAACGGGTGCAACACCTTCGGTACCGACGCCGATTCCGTAGATCTTGATTCCATATACTGCGGCCGCCCTGGCCGCCGTCAGTGGATCGATCTCCCCGCGATTATTGACGCCGTCGGTGACGACGATCATTACGCGTGAACGCCCAGGCGCATCACGGAGCCGGTTCGCCGCGGTCGCGATACCGAGCCCGATGGCCGTACCATCTTCGAGCTGCCCGGCCTGCAGATTGTCTATCGCCTGCAGAATTACGGGCTGATCGGTCGTGAGCGGAACCTGGGTAAGTGCTTCTCCCGCGAACGCAACGATTCCGATTCTGTCCGATTCGCGCGCGCGCACGAACTGTTTGGCGCGCGCCTTCGCGACTTCGAGCCGGTTGTTCGGCTGAAAATCCTGGGCGAGCATGGAACTCGACAGGTCCAGAGACAGCACGATGTTGATGCCGGTGCTCGTGATGTTTTCGACGTGGGCGCCGCTGCGGGGGCGAGCGATGGCTACGATCACACCGACAATCACGAGGTTGCGCAGAAGAAAAATCGCCCGTGCCACCCCTTGACCGGCTCTCGGACCGCGGGCCAGAACTGCAGTGCGCGAGAATACGATCGCGTCCTCTGACCGGCGGCGTCGCCAAAGCCACCAAACAGGCAGGACGAGCAGGAGAAGCAGTGCCTCCAGCGACTGGAATTCAAGAAAGCCGGGGATGCTCATGCAGCCTTCTCGCGGTCCTGATCGCGCCGCTCGACGTCGAGCAGAAACTCCTCGACAGACTTTACAATTGCTCTGGCGGACGCACCCAGCCTGCTGGCCTCGTCCGAGTCTACGCGCAGTCCGGCGAACTTGGCCAGGTCGGCGCGCCAGAGCAGCTCCCCCATTCCTCGCGACGCAGTGTGAACTTCACCCGAGGCGGCGAGAAGCTCCGAGGAGGTATGCGACCGCACAATGCCGGGCACGCGCGCAACCAGATATTCACGCATGACGTCACTCATGAGCGCGACATGGCGCTGGCCTTCGCCCGCCTCACTCAGACGCAATGCCTCGATGCGATTGAATTCACGCTCGGCCGCTGCAAACGGATCGAGGGGCGCGTTCTTGCGGCGACGATACCATATGGAGATGCGCCACAACAGAGCCGCGATGGCTGCCGCCAGTGCAAGGAACGCCCACGGCATCCAGTTGAATGGTGCGATATCGATGCGGGGCCGCAATGGCTTCGGCACTCGAAGCGCTGAATCCGCAGGCAGAACCGAGCGCACAAAAACTGTTCTTTCGCCCACGGCAATGTATCCGGTCTGCCCACCGGACCGTACGACAATGTCGCCGAGTCCCAGTCGTTGTGGGCCAGTATCCCATGCGGCGAGCCGGAAGGCAGCGCTCATAGTCGTTCCGGACGAATCGGGTACCACCTGTACCACCGGCTTTCCGATCAGTTGCGCGGCGTTGGGCGACGCCGTGGCTGCTGAATCAGTCTTGTCCGGAAACTCGATCGTCGCACCGCGAGGCGCACGCACACGCACGATGACGACGAATCGTTGACCCACGGTTACGCTGTCAGGAGCGATTCGTACGCCCAGCTGGACAGGTATCTGGGCCCCGCCGCCAGGAGATACGGCCTGAAAAAATAGCGCCAAAGCAAGTGCAAGCATCACCGTCGTCGAGCCGTCCTGGTCCCGCGCGAGCGGAAGAAACGAAGCAGCGGCTCGATATAATTGCCGTCCGTGTGCACGGGCACTTCGTCGATTGCCAGTCGCCGAAGCAAGTGTCCCCGAGCGTCTCGCTCGGCTGTTACACGCCGCTCGAAGTCGGCACGCACGCGTGACGAGCTGGTGTCAATCTCAAACGTTGCTCCCGTTTCTGGATCGACAAAACGAGCAAGGCCTACATCGGGCAGCTCCCGTTCGCTGGGATCTTCAACCGTTACCGCCACCACATCGTGCCGCTGCGCCAGAATCTTGAGCGGACGCTCGATGTTCGGAGCATCGAAATCGGAGATGAGAAAAATGATCGTCTTCTGCGACAGCGTCCGCGCAAGATGGCTGGTGACGCTGGCAATGTCGGTTCCGCGCCCAACCGGTTCGAAAGTCAGGATGTCACGCAGAATGCGCAGCACATGCCTGCGGCCTTTGCGGGGGGGAACGACGTACTCGATTCGATCGGTGAAAAGCAACACGCCGACCCGGTCGTTGTTGCGCACCGCTGACATCGCCAGTACCGCCGCAAGTTCCGTGGCGAGCTCGCTCTTGAACCGACGCACCGTTCCGAACCGCTCCGAACCCGAGAGGTCGACCGCGATCATCACGGTAAGCTCCCGCTCCTCGATATAGCGCTTGACGAACGGTCGCCGCATGCGCGCAGTGACGTTCCAGTCGATCGTTCGTACCTCGTCCCCGGGCTGATACTCGCGAACTTCAGAGAATTCCATGCCCTGACCCTTAAACGTGCTCCGGTACTCACCCGTGAACAGCGAATTAACGAGTCCCCGTGTGCGCAGTTCAATGAGCTTTACCTGCCGGAGAATCTCGGGTGGAACTCCCTTGCGCACAGCTTCGCCGCCGGTGGCCCTGGTCTCTGCTCCGACCTGTTTATCGGTCCTGTCGCGCCCACGCCTCGTTCCGCGAAAGAGCGACCACCGCTGATCTCGCTCTTCCTCCTCGCGACGCGCGACAGGGTTGCCACCCCGCCGCCGGCCGAGTGGAGTGCGGCGCCCGATCATGGGGCCGCTACGGCCGCCAGGATGCGCTCCACAATTGCGTCGCTGGT
Source organism: Gemmatimonadaceae bacterium (assembly GCA_046593165.1). GTDB lineage: Bacteria > Gemmatimonadota > Gemmatimonadetes > Gemmatimonadales > Gemmatimonadaceae > UBA4720. Next base: position 23,924 of record JBKJRW010000177.1, on the reverse strand, counting down.
CACCTCTTCCGCCTCGGCCTCGTATGTCGTCAGGACTCTATGGCGGAGCACATCGGGCGCAATCGCTTTTACGTCGTCGGGAGTGACGAATGCACGCTCGCGGAGGAACGCATGCGCACGTGACGCCTGCGCAAGAGACAGTGTGGCGCGCGGACTGGCACCGAACTCGATGAGCGGAGCGAGGTCAGGGAGACCCGCATCGGCGGGAAAACGCGTTGCGTGGACGATCGAGACGATGTAATCGACTATGCGCTCGTCCATGTACAGATTGACGATCCTCTCGCGTGCCGCCATGATCGACTCGGGTGTCGCGACATGGCGTACGGCAATCGCGTGGCCCCCGGCCATGCGGCGGAGAATCTCCTTCTCCTCATCGCGCGTTGGGTACCCAACACGAAGCTTGAGCATGAAGCGATCGACCTGCGCTTCGGGGAGTGGATACGTCCCTTCCTGCTCGATTGGGTTCTGCGTCGCCAGGACGAGAAACGGCTCGTCGAGCTTGAAGGTGGTTCCGCCGATGGTAACCTGCTTTTCCTGCATCGCCTCGAGGAGTGCGGCCTGGACTTTCGCAGGTGCCCGGTTGATCTCGTCGGCGAGAATGATGTTCGCGAAGATCGGGCCCTTCTTCACGCTGAACTGACCGTTGGACTGATCGTATATCTGCGTGCCGAGTATGTCGGCAGGCAGAAGATCGGGTGTGAACTGAATGCGCTGGAATGTCGTGTTGATTGTTTCCGCCAGCGTGCGAACGGCGAGCGTCTTCGCGAGTCCCGGGACACCCTCGAGCAGCACATGGCCGCCGGTGAGGATGCTTATCACCAGGCGTTCAATCATGTAGTTCTGCCCTACGATGCGCCGGCTTACCTGGTCGACGATCTCGTGGATCATGCCTGTATCGGCGGAGGCGTGAACCTGTGTCGCCACTTGCGTCTCCTTTTACGTTTTTAGAAAAGCCAGACTGACTTCGTCGCCGTTACTGTGTAATCGCGAGAATGATGTCCCGTTCCTTACCCGTGAGGGGGCGAGACGCTCCGGATGGTAGCGCGCCGAGCGAGACCGGACCGAATCGGGTACGCACAAGTCGCTCCACCGCGAGGTCGAGCGCAGCGCAGAACCGTCTTATCTCGCGGTTCTTGCCTTCGGCGATGGTGACTTCGAGATCCCAGAGACCCCGACTGACGTTTGTCGCGGTGATGTCGAGCGGTTGCATCCACCCGTCCTCGAGCTCAATGCCATCCCGGCCAGCGCGAACGGCCGCCGGGCCGTCGCCTCTGACGGTTGCGACATATGTTCGCTCCACTTCTTTGCTGGGATGGGTGAGCTTGTGGGCGGCCTCTCCATCGGTGGTGAGGATCAACACTCCTTCCGTCATGTAGTCGAGCCGTCCGACATACGTGAGGCCGGGTTTGTCGACAACCAGGTCGAATACCGTCCGTCTGCCTCCGGGATCGGATTTTGTCGTCAGTACTCCAGATGGCTTGTTGAGTACGAGCCAGTGGTATCCTGTCGGCTGGGTCACCGGCTGGTCGTCCACAGTTATGAGGTCTGTCTCGAGGTCCACGCTCTGACCAGTGATCGCAACTACGCCGTTGATCCGAACTCGGCCGGCTGCTACAAGTTCTTCGGATCGCCGGCGGGAGGCGACGCCTGCGCGCGCAAGTGCGCGTTGAATCCGCATCGATTCTGACATCAACTCTGCACGGTGGCGTACGGCGAATCCGAAACAGTTTCGGCGTCAGGCGCCGTCGATACCAGGTCGTCAGGCATCGTCGCTTCAGGGTGTTCATCGGGCGGCGGAGCATTTGGATCCCTCAACGCTATCGCCAGCTCATCGGCTCTAGGCAGTTCACCGAGGTGCCGGAGTGCGAACTGCTCGAGGAAACCCGGCGTCGTTCCGTAATGCAGAGGCCGGCCCATTCCCTCGCCTCTCCCGACCACTTCTATCAACTCGCGCTCATGAAGGGACTTCAACATCTGGCCGGCTCCAACTCCGCGAATCTCCTCGATTTCCGCGCGCCCGATCGGCTGCCGATACGCAATGATGGCTAGCGTTTCGAGGGCGGCCGCGGAAAGTCTTTGCGGGCGGGCGGCAAGCTGGGCGCGCTCAATCGTCTCGGTGTACTCGGGCCGCGTGAGTATCTGCCAGCCGCCGGCCACCTCGATAAGCTCGACACCGTGACCATCGTCGTCGTAGTGGCGACGCAGTTCCTGGAGGGCACCCGTCACATCGTCACCGGTCGTCTCACCGTCGGCCACCATCGCTTTGAGATCTGCGACAGCAACCGGGTGAGCGCTGGAGAACAGCGCTGCTTCAAGCAGCTTCGCTAGCGGTATCACTGGAAATCTCGACTGAGGCGAATGGTCTGGATTGCTCGAGTCTGAGCTCGCCGCGCTTGGCGAGCTCCAGTAACGCGAGCAAGACGGAAAGTACCTGCCACGGCTCGGCGTCGCGGTTCACGACGTCGCTCCAACTTGCTCTTGCGCGGAGCGCGAGCACCGCCCGGACCGTCGCAATGGCGCCATCCATATCGAGAGCGCGCGGAACCACGTCGTGCACCGTCGGTTTTCTCGCGACGCGAAGCACCCGGTCCACCGCGGCGAACAGCTCAGGGAGCGAGAGTGAGAGCGCGGCGGCAACGGGAGCTGGAGACGACAGGTTCTGGGGAAGGTAGGCGCGGGCAAATCGGTTTCTCCGATCGTCGCTGCGACGTTCGAGAATATCGACCACCTCGCGCACCTGCTGGTACTCGAGCAGGCGCCGCACCAGCTCGGCTCTGGGGTCTTCCCACGACTCGTCGCCTTCGCGGCGTGGCAGCAGCATCTGCGCCTTGATTCGCACGAGGCGCGCTGCCATCTCGAGGTATTCTGCGGCCTCGTCGAGAGCGAGCGTCGAGATACGTGCCAGAAACTGCTCGGCGATTCGCGCGACTGGAATATCCTGAATGTCGATCTGCTCGTCGCGGATGAGCGTTAGGAGGAGGTCGAGCGGACCCGAGAACTGGGTCAGCTCGACGACGAAGACTTCGGCGTCGCGCGGCGATACCTCGGTCACATTGTCCACTGACTTGGGATTACGAACGGCATGACGATGCGCTGTAGTCCGTTGATCAGAGCGAATGCGGGAGCGAACCAGAGCATCAAGAGCGGCCGTCCGAAGGAGATCAGGACGAAGAGCAACACGAGGCCGTAGCGTCCGAACCGCTGATAGCTGAGGCTCCACGCTGGCGGGAGCAGGTACTTCATCACGTGCGATCCGTCGAGTGGCGGAATCGGAATGAGATTGAATACGGCCAGCGCGATGTTGAGCTGAATGCCGAGAAGCAGCATGAGCTGGAAAATCGATGCCGGGCCGGCCAGAGCGCCGGAGACCGATGCAATGAGCTTGACGAGCATTATCGCCGGCACGCACAGGAGGGCGATGATGAGATTGGTGACGACTCCGGCGAGCGAAACGATGATATCGCCTCGCTTGAAGTTCCTGTAGTTGCGCGGGTTGACAGGTACCGGCTTGGCTCCGCCGAAAATCGGTGCGTTGGCGAGGAACAGCAGAAGCGGCAGGATGATCGTCATGAAAGGATCGATGTGCTTCGCTGGATTCCAGGTGAGCCGCCCGAGCTGATAGGCGGTCATGTCACCGTACTTCAGTGCCGCGTAGCCGTGGGCATACTCGTGGGCAACCATCGAGAAGAGCAACACGGGGGCAATGAGTATGAAGTTCTGTATCTGGCTCAAGATTCTCGGTTCAGCGTCGGGGTAAGTCGTGTCGGGTGTAACTTACCGGGGGTGGGGCGTGGGCGGCAGACTCATGGGGCACGGCTACCCCACTATTTCGTGCAAGAACGCGGAACCCGAACGCTCGCGGGTACGCACGTATTGATCCGTATAACGCGCTACCTGCTTTTCGAAGCTTCGCGCGATGCTGTCTACAGAAGCACGGTCGCCCGTTGACTTTACCAGCCAGAAACTGATATCATTCGAGGCTGCGCCAGCCGCGTGCGTGTCGTATGCGAGCCGCTTAACCCGACGGAGAGATCTGCCAGTGCCGAATATTGCGTCCGCGAAAAAAAACATGCGTAAGTCCAGAGCCGCCATGGCGCGCAATCGTGCCCAGCGCTCCGCCCTTCGCACCGCGCTCAAGAAGGCGCACGTCGATGTGACGGCCGGCGAGGACGTAGCAACTGCGGTCACGCTGCTCGACCGCGCGGCCCGCAAAGGGCTGATACACAAAAACACCGCCGCTCGCCAGAAGAGCCGGATGGCACGCAAGGCGAACGCCGCCAGGTAGCTACGGCGGTTAAGGTCCTTTCAGCTTCTCTCCCGAGTACCACTCGCTCTACATCGTAGCCAACTCCCCCCCGCACCGCTCGCAGTACCACTCGGTCGCATAATTGGGCGTACCGCACTCCGGACACTTGAGTGTCTTGGATTGATCCGGCTTCACTGCGTCGGACCTTGGCCGAATAGCGGAAACGCCCGCAGGCGGGGTTTTGCCTGACCTCGGCCGGCCAGTCGTCGGTGTAGCGGTGGAAGCGGCCGCAACGACGGGCTCGAGCGGAAGTCGTACCTGATCCTGCGATGTCCTCTCACCCTCCTTTGCGGCAGGCACTGCCGCAGTTGAGCTGACACTCGGTGCGCCTGCCACAGGCGGTGCTACAGTTGCGGGAGAAACGGCAGCAATGACAGGAATGTCTGATCCCGCCGCGGGCGCGGCGAAGGGTGCCGGCACTGGCGGCGATTTCACAGATGCCGGGTCCGTCGAAACAGACTCGCCCGAGCCGGGCGCGGACGGAGCCTGACTCGGTGACAAGTCCTGACGGCGCAAGTCGGCCGACACACCAGAGTCCAGCGCCTCGGAACTGACAGGAACCTCTCCAACGCTTCCGACCTCGCTCAACTTCTGAATGGCCCGAAGCTCTCCGAGCTGCGCATCGAGAGACGCCCGATCAGCGGCAATCTTTCCCAGCGCCTGCTCGGCCTCCCCTTTCAAATGCTCCCACTGTTGCGGCTCATATTCGCCAACACCCGCCCTCAGCTCAGCCTCCTGAAGTCCTTCGCGCCGGGTGTCCTCTTCACGAGCCACTTCCACCAGCCTCGAAGACATGGTCGAAATACTCAACTGCAATTCTTCGGCGTACCCGCGAATATCGGCCACAACCTTTCCCAGTCGGCCTCGATAGTCGGACTGCACGCGTTCGAACACGTGCTCAGGAGTTCCTTCTCGTTTCGCCTCCAGCGCACTTATCCACTGCTCGTATTGCTGTCGCTCGGCGATCAGTCCTCGCAGCGCGTCGAGCGCATTCGTCTTTGCCTTGCTCATTACTCTCTCATCCCAGTGAGGGCCGGTTCGTTCGATTACTCGGTGCACTGCCAAGCTGGTGCACCAGGATTCCCGCAACGATGGTGCAGATTGCGCGTCCCCGCAGTGTCATGCCCGCGTACGGCGTGTTGCGGCCCTTTGTCAGAAACTCGTGGGGCTCTACCCGCCAGCTTTGTACCGGGTCGAAAACCGTCACGTCCGCCGGCGACCCTCTTGCCAGCGTTCCTCCAGGCAGTCCGAACAACCTCGCCGGAGCGCATGACATCTTCTCAACGAGCGTGCGAAAGTCAATATGTCCCGTTTCAACCAGATTCGTCACCGACACGGCGAGGGCTGTTTCCAGTCCGATTATTCCGTTTGGTGCATCGGCGAACTCCCGCTCCTTTTCGTCATAATGATGCGGAGCGTGATCGGTGGCAATCATGTCGATCGTGCCATCCTTGACCGCCTCACGCAACGCTTCGACATCCTTTGCCGTTCGAAGCGGCGGATTCATCTTCGCGTTGGTATCGTACGAGAGGACGCGATCTTCCGTGAGCGAGATGTGATGCGGGCAGACCTCTGCGGTCACGTTGATGCCCCGCTCCTTGCCCCATCGAATGAGCTCGACCGACCCGTGAGTGCTCATGTGCGCCAGGTGGACGTGCCCGCCTGATCGCCGCGCAAGGAGAATGTCGCGGATCACCATGATCTCCTCGGCCTCCGAAGGAATTCCCTTCAATCCGAGACGCGCGCTTACAAGTCCCTCGTTCATCGACCCGCCGTGCGCAAGCGTCGGCTCCTCGCAATGGTCGATTACGGGTATGCCAAAGCTTCTCGCGTACTCGAGCGCAGTTCTCATCAAGTGCGCACTTACCACCGGCCTGCCATCATCGCTTACCGCCACCGCTCCTGCGGCGACCATCTCTCCCATCTCGGCAAGTGTCTCACCTTTCTGCCCGACGGAAATTGCGCCGATCACGTGCACGCGTGCCGCGTTCGCGCGTTGCGCCTGTCGAGTGATGAAGCCAACTGCTGCCTGATTGTCAGTAACAGGATCGGTGTTCGGCATCGCGCATACGGCCGTGAACCCGCCCGCGGCTGCCGCTCGCGCGCCGCTCGCTATCGTCTCGACATCCTCCCTTCCCGGCTCGCGCAGATGGCAATGAACGTCGATGAACCCCGGCGAGATAATCAGTCCCTCACAATCGATGACATCGACCGAATCGGGCGAGCCTACGCGCCCGCTGGCATTCTCGATTTTTCCGTCGACGATCAGTATGTCGCCGGGTTCGTCCACATTTCGCGATGGATCGAGCACGCGCCCGCCGCGAAGAAGTATCGGCCGTGGCATCAGCGGACGTTTCCCTTTGCCGCTTCGGCCAGCTCGGGCCGGCCGCCGGCAAGCAGGTAAAGCACGGCCATTCTGACAGCGACGCCATTTGTCACCTGATGCAGTATCACGCTGTGCGGGCCATCGGCCACGTCAGAATCGATCTCGACACCTCTGTTCATCGGCCCCGGGTGAAGAATGAGAATGTCGCGCGGTGCGCGATCGAGACGCTCGCGGGTCACACCGAAAACACGGTTGTACTCGCGGCTGGACGGAATGTACCCGCCAATCATTCGCTCCAGCTGGAGTCGCAGCACGTTCAGGGCGTCAGCCCACTCGATTGCCTCTTCGATTCGCTCGAACACGGTAACGCCGAACTCCTCGATCGCATTCGGGAGAAGCGAACGCGGTCCGCATACGGCCACCTCGGCGCCCATTCGCTTGAGCCCCCAGATGTTGGAGCGCGCCACTCTCGAATGGAGGACGTCGCCGCAGATGCAGACGCGCTTCCCGGTCAGGTCTCCGAGATGATCGCGCAGGGTTAACAGGTCGAGCAGGCCCTGGGTGGGGTGCTCGTGCGTGCCGTCGCCTGCATTGATGACGTTGGACTCGATGCGGTCGGCAAGAAACTGCGCAGCGCCCGATGCGCCATGGCGTATGACCACCATGTCAATCCGCATCGCCTCGAGGTTGCGCGCAGTATCGACGAGGGTTTCCCCTTTTTGCATGCTGGACCCCGACGTGGCGACGTTCACTGTGTCGGCACTGAGGCGCTTCTCCGCAAATTCGAACGAAATGCGCGTGCGTGTTGAATTCTCGAAGAAGAGATTGACGATCGTCGAGCCGCGGAGCGCGGGAACTTTCTTGATCGCTCGCTCGCTAATCTCCTTGAACGGCTCGGCGGTGTCGAGAATCAGACGGATCTGTTCGCTCGACAGGAACTCGAGCCCAAGCAGATCCTTGCCGAGCGTGCTCGTCACGGAGTGTCATCCCCCGGTGGGGAAACGATCACCACGGCGGAGCGGCCGTCGAGCTCTTCGATGAGTACATCGACGCGGTCTCCCGACTCGACCGCCACGACCTTCCCGACAATGTCAGGCTGAATCGGCAGTTCCCTGCCGCCGCGGTCGATCAGCACGGCCAGAGCTATGTGAGCCGGTCGTCCGAAATCGGCCAGCTCATCGAGCGCCGCGCGCACCGTTCTGCCGGTGTACAGCACGTCGTCCACGATCACGACGTTACGCCCGTCGATGTCCCACGGAATATCCGTCGGTCCGACAACGGGCCGGGGGCCAATAGTCTGGAGGTCGTCGCGATACAGGGTGATGTCGAGCGAGCCTTGAGGCACGCTTTCGCTTTCGCTCTCCTCAATTAGCGCGGATATCCTGCGGGCGAGCTGCACGCCGCGGCGCTGAATTCCGACGATGATGAGGTTGTCGGTGCCCTCGTTCAGCTCGATGATCTCATCGGCCATTCGCCTCAGCGTCCGCTCTACTGCGCGGGCTGTGAGGACAATCTTCTGTTCGTGTGAGCGGGGTGGCATCAAGTTACAAATATGAAGGGGCACGGCGGCTTATAGAAGCGCGGGCGGGTCTATGAAATCCTGATCCCCGCCCTTTCCTCGATCACCTTTACCGCCTCGACGTGATCCGCTTCCTCTCCGAGAAAAGCATGCGCTTCACCGAATAGTCGCGCCGCAAGCTCGATGAACGGCGCTGGCACACTGTTCTCTTCGGCGATCGTCGCCGCAATCGCAACGTCCTTGTCGAGGAGGGCGAGCTTGAAAGTGCGGGGAAAAGCGCGACCTATCACCCTCTCGGTGAACAGGTTCTCCGAGGCGTTCGACCGGCCACTCGACCCATTGATGACGTCGAGCGCCAGGTGCGTGTCCACGCCCAACCGCGCCAGCACCGCGAGTGCTTCGCCCGCCGACCAGATATGAATGGCAAGGAGGGCCTGGTTCATCGCCTTCACGGCATCCCCTGCACCAACATCGCCACAGTGCACGATCTTCTTCCCGAAACGCTCGAGCGCCGGCCGCGCCCGGTCGATTGCCTCCTCGGTTCCGCCACACATCACCGTCAGGGTGCCCGACTCTGCACCCTTGACCCCGCCGCTGACCGGCGCGTCGATGAATGCGACCCCGTTGCCCGAAAGCAGCGCGGCAAGCTCACGCGATGTGGCTGGATCGCCCGAGGTGCAGTCGATGAGAAGCGAACCTGGTGCCATAGTCGCTGCGAGGCCCGACTCGCCTTCCACCATCTCCCTCACCTCGCGCGACGATGGCAGGCAAGTGATCGCGATGTCTGCATCCCGCACGGCCTCTGCCGGTGTGCTCGCCGCCACTACCCTGTGCATGACGGCAAAAGCGCGCGCCTTTTCGGGGGTCCTGTTCCAGACAGTGAGCTTGAACGGATCGTGTGCCAGATGGCGCGCCATCGGTGTGCCGATTGCCCCAAGCCCGAGGAACGCGACCTTCACGGTCGCACCCTCGCCACATGATTCCATGTGAGCCGCGAGATATCCGCAATCAGCGAAGCAGACGCATTCCCATCACGAAGGCCCTTCGTGAGAACGACCAGGACATAGGGTTGTCGTCCGCGTGGGTACACTATCGCTGCGTCGTGCGACACGGCCGTGATATCGCCCGTCTTGTGTGCAACCCGAGTTCCCGGGGGAAGGCCCGCCGGAATCATCGTATTGAACTCCTGAGCGAGAAGAATCTCCCGCATTTCAGCCGAGCTCGCCGCGGAAAGGACCTTGCCTCGTTCGATCGCCGCGAGGAGTACCGCCAGGTCGGCCGATGTTGTGGTGTTATTCATTCCGCGGTCGAATGCCTTGATGTCCTGAACGCCGCGAAGCACCTGGATGCGGGACGCACCGATCTGGCGTGCACCCGATGTGACCGCTGCTGGTCCTACGAGAGCAATGAGTTGATTGGTTGCGAGGTTACTCGAGAGCGTGATCATTCGCCGCATCAACTCGCGAACCGGTACACGCTCTCCAACTCTTGAATAGAGCGCCGTGTCGCTGTCCTCGGACGCGATCAGCGAAAACGGAGAACCGTCGGCGAGCGAAGGGAATTCGTTAATGAGCAGAACTTCCTGGTCGAGAGAAAACGCGCCCATTTGAGAGCGACGAAGCACCTCGATCATCACTGGCACTTTCATGGTGCTGGCAGCATGAAACGACGTGTCCGCGTTAATCGCGAGAGACTCGCCTGTCTCCAGATCGAGGTACGACACAGCGACGGTCACGCTGTCCAGAGGCGCGATGCGCGCAAGAATCGCCGTACGCAGCGAATCTTTGGTCTGAGCCGGCGACATCCCGACGGCAAACGCAAGCGCGAGCGACAACATGTCAGTCATTGCCGCCGACCTCGTCCCAGATTCTCACGTTGTGGCTTTCCTTCAGGAAAAGCATTCCGACAACAAACGTCAGCAACGCCACAGAGATTGGATAGATGAGACCAGCGTAGATGTTACCCGTGCGCGCGACCAGTGCCGTCGCGATCAGTGGCAGGAACCCGCCGAACCAGCCGTTGCCGAAGTGATACGGAAGCGATAGTGACGTATACCTGATCCTGGCCGGAAACGCCTCCACCAGAAATGCTGCAATCGGCCCGTACACCATGGTCACGAACACCACCTGAATCAGTACCAGCACCGTCAGCATGACTGGATTGACTGGCGACGAATACGCTTTCATTGCCTGATAAATCGGGTAGTATGACAAGGCAGCAAGCAGGTTCCCCGCCATCATGATGCCCTTGCGACCGATGCGATCGGACAGCGCGCCGAACACAACAAACAGTGGTGCTCCGAGCAGCAGGGCGACCGCGACAATTATGTAGGAAGTGGTGAGAGGAACCTTGAGCACCGTCTGGAGGAAGAACAGCGCGTAGAATTGCCCCGTGTACCACACAACCGCCTGTCCCGCGGTCGCGCCAAAGAGCACGAGCAGGAAGATCTTCCACGCACTCCATGTTCCGAAGCTGTCTTTCAGCGGCGCCTTGGACGTCTTTCCGGATTCCTTGAGCCGGGTGAACAGCGGTGACTCTTTCAGGCGAACGCGGATGTAATAGGACATCGCGACGAGCACGATGGAGAGCAGAAAAGGAATTCTCCACCCCCACTGCTTGAAGGCCTCCTCGCCGACGGTGGCTCGCACGACGAGAATCACTACGAGTGAAGCAAACAGGCCCAGGGTGGCCGTCGTCTGGATGAAGCTCGTGTAGAACCCACGCTTTCCATCCGGCGCATGCTCCGCCACATAGACAGCGGCCCCTCCGTATTCGCCACCGAGTGCAAGACCCTGAAGCAGCCGCAGAAGCACGAGAAGGATCGGGGCGGCCATGCCGATCGACTTGTAGCTCGGAAGAAGTCCGATGGCCGCAGTCGCGCCGCCCATGATCAGCAATGTCATCAGGAAAGCGAACTTCCGGCCGACGAGGTCGCCGATGCGCCCGAATACAAGGGCACCGAATGGCCGTACAGCGAATCCGACAGCGAATGTAGCGAGGGTCTTGAGAAAATTCGCGGTCGCGCTGCCTTCGGGATAGAACTGCGTCGATATGATCGCGGCGAGACTTCCGAAAATGTAGAAGTCGTACCATTCGATCATCGTGCCGGCCGATGAGGCCCCGATCACCTGCCAGATTTTTCGCTTCTCGTTCACCACGTTGCCCCCGGAATGTTTTGCGAGGGCACTCGGCCCGTACTCAGCGAGCGATAAATCTGCGCCCGCGGCGGCCGGTCCGCACTATGCCGAAACGCCCTGCTTCCAATCTCCTCGAAAAAGGGCCCGGAGCGTCTTCACGATTCTCCGCACCACGAGTATGAGGAGGATGAGCAGAAGGATGGCCGCGGACAGAGTGACGAATGGATGATTCCAGATAAACACAGTGATCGACGCGACTGTCGCCAGTTCGGCCATGTTGGCGATACCGTTCGTGACCGGCTCGGGCGATGTGTCGACCGCGTAGCGCAATCCGAGCTTCGTGCCGTGGGTGGTGAGGGCGAGACCGCCGCCGATTAGTCCGGCCGCCACTATCATGGGAGGGCTGAGGTCGTATGTCGTAGCCACAGCCAGCAACGCCGCTGCGGGCGGACGAATCACGCTCTGCACGGTTTCCCAGATACTCGCAATTCCGGGCACCAGCGTAATCGCGAATTCCATCAGATAGAGGACCGACGCGAGTCCGATGACCCAGACACTGCTCACTGCGCCAAGAGCGCCGGGCAAGGGATCGATCCAGCCCGCGCGGTCGGCAATGCCCAGCACCGCAACAGTGGCTGGGAGACTGATACCGGCGGCGAACGCGACGCCAAGCGATTGAGCTACCGTTGTAACTGATGTCATCAGGATCTCCGTCGAGATTCACCCTACGCCCCGAGTCGCAGCGTAGTTTCGTCGCCTACATCCAACCCTGCTGTCGATACCGCATCGTGCCGGCCACTTCATATATCCACATGGCGAACGCTCCCACACGATCACGGGGAGTGTTCATCATTCGGACACTCACGTCGCGCGACTCGGCGGGCACACAGCTCACGACAAGGCCCACCTTCTCGAACGTGGCACATGCGCGCCGCGAGTGGAACGGCGACGTGACCAGCACAATTCGCTTCCAACCTTCCTTGCGAGCAATGGCCTCGACGAACATCGCCTCGTCATGAGTGCTTTTCGCCCAGCCGGTGGATACAACGTGCTCGACGCCGGCGAGCGCGATCAACTTGTCCTGATCTCGCACGGACGTGACGCTCGATCGTCCCGAACGCCGGCGCTCGCGCGTGACGACGAGAACTGGAGCAACTCCAGCCCGTTCGAGTTCGAGGGCCCGGCGAAGCCTGTCGGTGCCCTGCTGGGTCAGAAGTCCGTCGGATGTTACGCCCGAAGACAGGACGACGACTGCGTCGGCATTTACCGGAACACGATCTGACCTGACGAGGGCGCGCGCGGGGCCAGCGAAGATTCCTGTCAAACCCACGACGGAGAGGAAAACAACAAGGCTCACAGACGTCCACAGCAGCCAGCGTCGAAATCGCGACAGACCGATCAATGCGCCTGCTAGTCCGAATGGAAGCTCACCACCAGCTACGCCGAGACCAATGATGTTCGGTACACCGAGTTGCGATATCGCCATCCACAATGCCGCCCCCAGCACGAAACCGCTCGCCGCTCGCGCAAGTCTTGATTCGCTGCGGCCACGTTCGCTGGCAGGCGGCTCGGTCACTTTGTAAATTGAAGCCTCGCCATTTGCGCCCTGCCGATCACCTAACGCCGGGAATGTAACCATGTCCAAATCTACGGTGCTTCAGGATCCTGCTGCTTCGCGGCAACAACTGCGAGAGCAAATCCGACAGACCGTGAGAGACGCGCAGGTCGCCGCGGAGGAGGCTGCCAGGGACGGCGCACGAGCGCGCGCTCAGGAAGGAGGTTTGGCAGTTCCTCGTCCTCCTCAGCCACCGACAGTCACTGTCACTGGTGTTCCGAACTTTCCGAACGGAGCGATCCCGCCGGAAGCCGCATCGATCTCGATCGCGTTTTTCATCATGATTGCCGCCATCGTCATCGGCCTCCCGATAATGCGGGCGATCGCGCGGCGCATCGAGCGTGGCGCTCCGGTTGCGGCTCCCATTCCGGTAGAAGTGCGCAATCAACTCCAGCAGATTTCTCAATCGGTTGACGCGATTGCGATCGAGGTCGAGCGAATCTCGGAGGGACAGCGGTACACGACCAGAATGTTGACTGAGCGCACGAGAGAAGGAACAGTCATCACGCCGGGCGCATCTACCCAGGGCTAGATGTGTACCGGCGGGGCACCGGCCGTCTGCACGGCGGGCTTCCGCAGACGCGGAACGATTGTCGCAGCACTCCAGGCGAGCAGCGCCGGAAACACGAGGGTTAGAACGTAGAGCAGTGGCGCTGGCAGGTTCATAACGTGTGCAAGCTGAGCGCCCATCGTTCCAACCTGACCGCGCGCCACGTCGAGCAGAAGCAAGGTCAACCATCCGGCAGCCGCACAAAGTGCCGCCACTCTGGCGCGGTTCACATCGCCCGACATGGCTGCGTACAATGCCGCAACGATGGGCACCGACCACCATCCCAGACCGAAGCTGGTGACGGCAAACGCTTCAGAAAGCAGCACCCATTTGACCACGTCGCGCATACTCACCTCGGAGAAAGCGTAAGCGTAGATATGAGCCGCTTTCGATCGAGGTCGGATGGCGTCTTCGGAAAGAGAACTGGCTCGAGTTGCCCAAGTGCCCACCGCGACAGCCTGTCGGTGTAGCGGCTGCTGGCCGGCGCACCGGATTGACCACCCGGGTACACCGCCCACGCTCGCACTTCGGGGCCAAGCTCGACCACCATGCGCCAACTCGCTCCCTGGGTGCCGGTACCACTCGAGGGACTCAACGTGCTGGGACCTCCCTGCACTGAAATGTTCAACGCTGAAAAAGCCGGAATTCTCAGCAGATGCCTGATGTTGGCATGGCGAGTTTTTGACCAGAGCCAATCGTCCGACGCGGGCGATCCTTTCTCCTTGCGCAGTTTCGCGAATCCCGCCTTCAGGCTCGCCGCAACAATGGCATCGCGGTTCTCCTTCGCCGGAGTGCGGCGATCATCCCACCACACACTGGCCGGAGCGTTTAATAGCGCGAGAAGCGTCTGAGATTCAGGGAACGTGTGCCCGTTGCCGGGCAAAGCTTTCGGATCGATCAACTCGTCCCACGTTCTCAACGCGAGCTCTGTCATTGCCGCTTCGAACAACACCGCGTGGTGACTGTCGCGGACGTACCTCCGGTCCCACTGCCCCAACAGACGCGCTGCTTCGCGCAGAGACTCGTCGGCCCTTCCCGCCGAATCCTCGCGCGCCGCAATAGCGAGGAACAGCGGGACAAAGGCATCGGCGCGCGCGCTGCCCGGATCGGTCTGGAATAGCCGCATGTCGTCGGGCGTCACAGCCGAATTGCCGCGCAGAAGTGCGTTGATTCGCATCGCACGCCACGGAGAATACCAATCCGAGCCCATGTAGCTCGGATTCGCCTTCGGATCGACTGGCTGTTGGTTGGCGGACGCGAGAAACCCCTGCGCCGGATTCAGCGAGTAGGGGTACCTCTCCAGTGGCAACATGCCCGCCCAGTCGCTCGCCGACGCTGAGCCATCGCGCACAACGTCGCCGCGTCCATCACCGGGTCGGATCGGGTATGCGCCGGAAGCCCTTATCGCGATGTTGCCCGACCTGTCTGCAACCAGCCCGTTCTGCGTCGGCGCAACGTAGTCTCGCATCCGGTCCATCCACTCAGGCACGGTGCGGCTCGAGCCAAGTGACATGAAATTATCGGGTTCGTGCGATTGTTCGTACGCAGTCCATCGCATCGACAGCCATTTGCCGAGCTGCCGCCGCATCGGCCCGCGATGTGTGAAGTACAGAGTATCGGTTGCGATGACTTTTCCTTTGGCATCCCGATACTTCTCGATTCTTTTTTCGAGCTGGCGCCATTGTCCATCGACTTGATACTTCGATGGCCGCTTCTCGTCGTCCACCGTCTCGGCGTAGAAATCGTTGACGTCCGAACTCGTGTTGGTGAAGGTCCAGGCGACGTCGCGGTTAAAGCCAATCACGACGCCAGGAACGCCAGGGAAACCCACACCCGCAACGTCCAGTTTTCCCGGCACGACTATGTGCATCTCGTACCACACAGACGGGAGTGTGAGGTCGAGATGGGGGTCTCCCGCGAGGAGGGCGTGTCCACCCGCTGCACGTGACGGAGATACAGCCCAGTTGTTGCTCCCTACTGCGTCCTGCAGTTCGGTGCGATTAGCGGGCCTGAGAGCGCCGATCATGGACCGCAGCGCACTCGCCGAACGGGCGACGGCGCGATCAGGCGCGCCCGGCGCGGGAAGTTCCGCGAAGTCAAACCGGGGCTCTGACGACCCGTTGGGCTGGATCGGCTGCTGGATGGGACTGTTCACTGGAAAAAGCGCGTCCGCCGCAGCCTTTCCAACAAGCGACTGCGCGCTCAGCCTGCGCAACGTGGCGTCGTTGAGCCCCAACGTGAGCGACATCCGCGAGAGAAAGTAGAGCGAATGAAGCGGCTCCCACTTGATTGGCCGTGCATTCAACAAGCGGTATTCAATGGGCAGGTCGCGAGGCCGCATCTGCGCGATCCAGGCATTGACCCCATCGGCGTAAGCCTCGATCGCCTTGTACCCCGCAGAAGCCTTGTCGTACGATGCGAACTTCTTCTCCGCTCCCCACGCGAGACCGATAGCTCGACTCTCCCGGTCGGCGCCGAGTGCCTTTTCGCCGGCCCATTCGGTGAGTCGCCCGCTCGCCGCGCGGGTCTGCGCCTCCATCTGAAAGAGACGGTCACGAGCAACCACGTATCCAAGCGCCCGATATGCGTCCGTCTCAGTCCTGGCGAAGATGTGTGGAACGCCGCGATCGTCAAACAGTATCTGAACGCTGTCGGCAAGGCCTGGAATAGATGCACCTTGCCGAGCCGGGAAAACAGTCGCCGCCGCCGATGCCCACGCACCGTTAGCAGGGTCCAGCAACGGACCAAGCGGAGGAATCGATCCGACGGACCGAAACCCCGCGTACAACAGCGCAGCCAGCAGCGCGGCGGCGAGTACCTTCCTCATCAGGGCGTCTTTACCGCGACCGGTGTGACGTTCAAGTGCAGGTTGTGATTGATCCTGAGCCCTGCGATTCCGTCCGTCGGAAGGCCCACCTTGCTCACCGATCCCACCTGCTTGCCGTTGATCGAGAATCTGACGGCGTCATTCGTCACCTGTGCGGAGAGGTCATAAGTCGCCTTGCCTGCAGCGTCGGCCTTGGGCACATCGGGGGACGCAGTCCACTTGATGACATCCCGCGTCTTATCGCCCTCGCGAACCTTTACCAGCATCTCGCCCCCGCCGCGAACAATGAAGTAGGTGTACGTCTGCGTGGGTTTGTCGAGATCACGACCGCCGATAAAAATTCCGAATGCTTCGGGATGAGTCGGCGCCTCCATCTGTTCGATGGTCGCCGAGGCAGTGTAGTTGCCATTGCCCATCGTCTTGTCGGAATAGACGATGTGTGCGGGCCCGGTCTTCACTTCCCACTTGTCGCCGTTAGCAGTGTAGCCAGCGCCAGTGATCGGAGTGTCGGCCTTGTCGGTACGCGCGGTGTAACCGGCCGGCACCGATCCACCGCCAGGATTACGATCGGGATCGGAATCTGCTGCCGGGGCGACGACCGGGGCCGCCGAATCTACAGCCGGAGCATTGTCGGCCTTCGCGCACGCTGCCAGTACGAGTGCGATCCAGAGAATTGAGTTGCCAGTCTTCATGAAGTCTCCTTGTTGGTTGGCGGGAATATAAAAAGGATCAGCGGCCGCGTTCGATTGCGCGCGCGGCCATACGGTCGACAATCCCGGGAGAAATCACCTTGAGCCACATTCCGATTCGGGCCCGGCGTGTCATGATGACCTCGCGACGGCGCGTTCCCGCTGCCTGGATAATCTGGCGCGCGCATTCCTCGACGCGCATCGCAGCTCGCTTTACAACCGGGCGCGTGCCCAGTGGCTGGCCGTTGGGACCAAGCGCTCTCTCGGCAATGTCAGTCGCGACGAATCCGGGATAGACGACCGTAACACTCACCCCATCGCTCTTGATCTCGATCCGGAGCGAATCAAAAAAGCCTGCCATCGCGTGCTTGGTGCCCGCATAGAGGCTGCGGGTGGGAACGCCATTTTTTCCCGTGAGACTCGCTACCGCGACGATCCGCCCTCTGGTTGCCTTGAGGTGTGGCAGCGCAAACCAGGTGCAGTAGACACTGCCGAAGTAATTGATGCTCGTAATGCGCTCGACCGCGCTGATGTCACCCAACTCGTCGAAGCGCGCGTGCATGCTGATGCCGGCATTGTTGATGAGCGTGTCGATACGCCCGAACCTGTCGACCGCCGCATCGATTAGTCGTCGGCATTGCTCGCCGTCGGCGACATCTGTGGGAACCGCGATTGCCTCGGCGCCGAGCGCGCGGCAGGATTCCGCTGCGGCCTCGAGGAGCACCGCCCCTCGCGCCGCGAGAACCAGTGACGCTCCCTGCCTCGCGAGCTGCCTTGACACCTCAAGTCCAATGCCGGCCGAGGCACCGGTAACGACTACTACATTGCCACGAAAGTGATGATCATCCATGCGGGGCGAAGATATCCCGCGCGGCGTGATTGGCTAGTGACTGGGCGGCTTCGCCTGCTTTTTCTCCTGCTGCTTTCCCTGCTGTCTGTCCGAGGCCTGCGCGATCTCGCGCGCAAGAGCGTCGAGGACTTTTTCGAGCGTCTCTGCCTGCTGCGTGACAACGATCTGCGCTGCGGTGACCGCATTCTTCGCGACCTTGAGCGCCGCTACCTTAAGAGCGGGATCTTCGGTCGCCTTCCGCACTGCTTCCTGAACCGCGACGACAAGCTGGTCGGCGGCCTTCTGTACGTCGGCAATCGTGACGGAATCGCGCGCGACGGACGAGGCGTTCTGAGGCTTTGGTGCGGGGGACTGCTGGGCCTGCGCAGTGCGGGCGTTGGCTGACCAGATGGAAGCGATCACGACACCGGCGACTACAAATGAGCGGATCGATCGAGACATGGAGATTCCCCGGTTCCGGACTTGAGAGGCGTGGGTTCAGCGTGCGGCAGCAAGCTGATTCCACCATTCGACAGGGCTTATACCCCGAATGGTTGCCGATGGCCTCCTCTACCTCGAGGCGACCTTTTTCCCTTTCGAGCTCTTCCGCGAGGCAGTCGTCTTCTTCGAGTGTCGGGCCGACCTGCGCGAAGCCACCCGTGTTCCTGTTGACCAACGGGCCCGCTGGCCGCGCACATCGATGTGGGCGAACGGTCCATGCGAACCAGTGGCGTGATAGAGTCCGACACCTCCAACGAGCTCCGGATACCTTGCCTCGACTCTCTCGACGGCAGCCAGTATGACGCGGCTATCTCTCACGTTCACCCGGCCGTCGCGATTCAGGTCGTCCATCCTGCCATCACGATTTGTGTCGATGAAAATGTCCGCGGCATCGCCAAACTGATGCCTGCTATCGCGGGCGCGGCCGCTTCCGTCGCCCATGGCAGTGTTGTACTGGGGCGTCCGGAAGCCTGAGAGCACGTGGACAAACCTGGCGGGAATACCATGGTCCTCGAGATCCTGAATCACGAGCTCCAGCTTATCGAGCAACGGCTCACGCAGCACCAGGTACTTGGGCCAGACGTCGTGCTGGTCGTGCGTCAGGAAATCCTTGAGCTGAAAGTGCTCCGAGATCCGGGTTGCCTGATTCTGCTGCGTGACCTCGATGAATCCTTCCGGATTCTCGTAGGCTTCCGAGCGAAGCCTTCCCCGCTCCTCCGGCCAGAAACCAACGCGGTAACCGCCAACCGATCCGGCGATCTTCTCGCCGAACGACTTCATCGTAATAAGCGAGAAATTTCCGAGCCGGCTGGCACCCGTGATTTCCTGAATGCCCGGCAGCATCTTCGACGTGTAGTTGAGGCTGCCTGCCAGGCGAGGTATCTGGAGCGACCGCGGTGGCGAGACAAAACGGGCGAGCAGCTTTCCGCTCTTGCCGGCCAGGCTGCCAATGACCCCTCGCAAACTGCTGCTGTCCACTATCGGCATCCTCGCCAGCGCGGCGACATCCGGATTGATGGCGACCTGTGCCGAGGCGGCATTGGGGGCAAGAGCGCCAAATGCGAGGATTGCGACTGATGCGGCGCTTCGTCCGCGACAACCGAGAGCTTTCACGTTCTGCCTCATCGGCAGCCCGACGAGCATGGCGGAACTTCCGCTGTAGCCTCGTGGCTTTGCGTCGCCGCCTTTCGACGGGTTTGCCCTGAAAACTGGTTTTGCCCGGCAGGCCATAGCCGGGTAACGAATGCTTACCATACTGACGGGCGAAGCGTGAAAAGGTCACACGGCGCCGTCGAGCGGGCCGTGGGGACAGGCGGACCACGCAGTATAGCTCGCGGACTTGTCGCGCGACAGAACGAGAGTTCATGCCCGAAGGCAGCCTGACCCGAACAAAAGTCGAAGCGGGGCTACCGGCTGCGGACCGGTCAACGAAGCGGAAGCCGCACGTGAAAAAGCACTGCCGGTGAACCGACAGGGCTTATCCACCCACTTGGGGACATCAGGTGCAGGTGATGAGACCGTTCGCGGAGGCGGAGCAGGTCTTGGCGGTAAGTGTGTGGGTCGCGCCTGCGGTCCACGATGCCGGCGGGCCAGATAGTGCGGTCGCTGCGATGGTCACGTTCTGCGAGGGCGCGAAGCCCTGGGCCGATCCGTTACCCGAGAAGTACACGCCGGAACTGTCGGCGGCGTAGCTCTCCTGGTACGTGGCGAGGTTGCGAAGGTCTGCCTTCATCGACGCGACATACGCCTTTTCCTTCATGTTGCCGAATTTCGGAATCGCGATCGCAGCAAGAATTCCGATGATGACAACGACGATCAAAAGCTCGATCAGCGTAAAGCCCTTCTTCCTGGTGCTTACCATTTGCCTATCTCCTGATTGATTGGTGCGGCGTCGGGACGACCAACTCTTGCGAAAGGCGAGGGCCGGCGCGGCATGGAATGCCCGCGCGAAGTATTTTTCTATTGCTAGTTGATTGACGACACAGCATGGAGAGAGGCTGAATGCGAGTTGGCGTGCCAAGAGAAACAGTTCCGGGTGAGAAGCGTGTAGCACTGGTTCCCGACGTCATCCCGCAACTATTGAAGCTGGGCCACTCGGTGGCCGTTCAGACTGGAGCTGGAAGCGCCGCGGGATTTACGGACGAATCGTACGTCGCGGCGGGCGCAACGATGGAAGACTCGGCGCGGGCTATTTTTTCCGGTCTGGAAATGGTGCTCAAGCTGCAACGACCGACGCTTGAAGAAATCGGCATGCTGGAACCGAATACGGTTCTTATCGGATTGCTGCAACCCGCCGGGGATGCCAGCATCTTCGCAGATCTTGCCGGACGCGGCATAGTGGCCTGCAGCATGGAGCTTGTGCCTCGAACGACGCGGGCCCAGATGATGGACGCGCTGTCATCGCAGAGCACTGTCGCCGGCTACAAGGCGGTGCTTATCGCGGCGAACGCATTGCAGAAATTCTTTCCGATGCTGATGACGGCAGCAGGCACTGTTCGACCTGCCCGTGTTCTCGTTATCGGCGCCGGAGTCGCCGGCCTCCAGGCAATCGCTACTGCGCGGCGCATCGGGGCCGTCGTCGAAGCATTCGACACCCGGCCGATAGTGAAAGAGCAGGTGCAGAGCCTCGGCGCGACATTCATCGAACTCGGCGTCGATTCGCACGACGCACAGGATGCCGGGGGTTACGCCAGAGAGCTTGCTGAAGACCATATCAGGCGCGAGAAGGAACTGATCCACGAACACGCCCTCAATGCGGATGTCGTGATTACGACCGCGCTCGTTCCCGGGCGCCGCGCACCAATGCTGGTGACCGCCGAAACAGTTCAGGCCATGAAACCCGGCTCGGTGATTGTCGATCTTGCAGGCGAGCAGGGTGGAAATTGCGAACTGACCGTGCCCGGCGAGACCGTCGAGCTGCACGGCGTGACGATCATCGCTCCGCTCAACATTTCGAGCGAGTTGGCATATCACGCGAGCCAGATGTACGCGAAGAACGTTTCGGCCCTGGTTGCGTTGATGACTACCGACGGAAAACTCAACCTCAACATGAACGACGACATCATCTCAGCCGTGTGCGTTACGGCCGCCGGAGAGATCCGGAACGCTACCATCAAACAGCGACTCGCCGGGGCTCCATCATGAGTATCGAGCTGGTTCTTGGCATCTACGTGTTCATTCTTGCCATGTTCGTGGGGTTTGAAGTGATAGCCAGAGTGCCGAGTGTGCTTCACACGCCCCTGATGTCTGCCACCAATGCGATTCACGGAATAGTTGTTCTTGGCGCAATGCTTGTCGCTGGTGCCGCAGATACGCTGCTCCTGCAGATTCTCGGTTTCGTCGCCGTGGTGTTCGGTGCGGCAAACGTGTTCGGCGGGTTCGTCGTCACCGACCGAATGCTGGAGATGTTCCGGAAGCGTCCGGGGGATAAGCACGATGCTTGACGCCCGCGATTCTGTGATCGGGATCGCCTACATCATCTCGGCAGTTTTTTTCATCTTCGGACTCAAGCGACTCAGTTCCCCAGCCACTGCCCGGTCGGGGAATCGGTTAGCCGCGTTCGGAATGGTTCTCGCGCTCGCGGTGACGCTGCTCGATCGCCAGATAATCTCGTTCTGGTCGATCGGAATTGGCACACTGATCGGCGCCGCGATAGGAACTTATTTCGCGCGCACTGTGAACATGACGGCGATGCCCCAGATGGTGGCGCTGTTCAACGGAATGGGCGGCGCCACCGCTGCTCTGGTTTCGGTCGCGGAGTATCTCAGGCTGGCACGGACCGGGGAAGCGATCGACAAGGGAGAAGCCACTTCAATAGTACTCGGAACGATAATCGGCGCCGTGTCGTTCACAGGCAGCCTTATCGCATTCGGCAAGCTGCAGGAGCTTCTGTCGGGCAAGCCACTGCAGTTCCCGCTTCAGCGTCTGCTCAACGGACTGCTGGTGCTGGCGCTCGGCGCGCTTGGTGTGGCGATAGTTATCGGCACTACCGGATCCGCCGGTTTGTGGGGCTTGTTCATTCTGGCGCTCGTCCTGGGCGCGATGTTTGTGCTCCCAATCGGCGGGGGTGACATGCCCGTCGTCATATCGATTCTGAATTCCCTTACCGGACTCGCGGCCGCGCTCACTGGATTTGTGCTGCACAACCAGATGCTTGTCGTCGCTGGAGTCCTCGTCGGCGCATCTGGAACGCTACTGACACTCTTGATGAGCACCGCGATGAACCGCTCGGTCGGCAACGTGCTCTTTGGAGCATTTGGTGCGACAACTGGCACAGGTGCCTCGTCTAGCGACACAGTTCAACTCTCGATCAGGCAGACCACGGCCGAGGATACCGCGATCGCGCTCGCATATGCGCGGAGCGTAGTGATCGTACCCGGGTACGGGCTGGCGGTCGCTGAAGCGCAGCACACTGTGCGCGAGCTGGCGACCGATCTGGAGAAGCGCGGCGTGGATGTGAAGTACGCCATTCACCCAGTCGCGGGCCGCATGCCGGGACACATGAATGTTCTGCTCGCCGAGGCGAACGTTCCTTACGACCAACTTCTGGAGATGGATCAGGTCAACGGGGAGTTTGCGCAGACCGACGTGGTTCTCGTAGTGGGAGCAAACGATGTCGTGAATCCCGCCGCGCGCGATGACCCGACGAGTTCGATTTACGGAATGCCGATCCTCGATGTGGACAAGGCGCGTAACATCATCGTGCTGAAGCGAAGCATGGGACATGGGTTCGCAGGCATCGAGAATGCGCTATTCCACCATGAGAAGACGCGGATGTTGTTCGGCGATGCGCGCCAGTCTCTCACGCAAGTTGGGCAGGCGCTGAAGTTGGTCTGACGCGTTCCATCAGTCGGTAGCGGTCTCGGACGGGCGCTCGAACGGCTCCATGTGAACAAGCACGCCGGCCACCCGCGGAACGTTCGTCCGGATTGAGCTTTTCACCGCGCCGCTCAGCTGGTGAGCGTCGTTCAGAGACATCGACGGGTCGGCCTGCACATGTATGTCCACGTAATAGACGAGGCCGGCTTTTCGCGCGGACAATTTCTCGACAGCGATGACGCGAGGAACCCGCTCGGCAGCGTCGTGGACGGCCGCGATGATCTCAGCGCCGGGCCTCCGGTCCATGAGATCATGCAGCGCTGGCTTCATCAGGAGCAGGCCGTTATAGAAAATGACGCCTGACGCAAAGAGGGCAGCCCAGTCGTCGGCCTGCTCCCAACCCCGGCCACCCCACAGCGCGATGCTGATTCCGATGAACGCCGCGGCCGAAGTGATGGCGTCGCTCAGATGGTGCATGGCATCGGCTTTCCCCGCCGTGCTCCCCGACTCCTCGCCGACGGCGAGCACGCGCCGGAAGAGAACGTACTTCGTCAACATGACCGCAACGAGCACGATCAAGGTCCACGGCGCCGGCGTCTTGTGGGGCGTACGAATCTCGCGCACCGCCTCGAAGGCAATTCCTCCGGCAGCCGCAAGCAGCATGAGCGCCACGACTCCAGCCGCCACCGACTCGGCCTTGCCGTAGCCGAACGGATATTCCTCGTCGGGGTCGCGGATGGCGACCCTCACGCCACCCCAGACTACGAGAGAGGCGAAGATGTCAGCGGTGGACTCGACGGCATCGGC
>JBKJRW010000188.1:0-11816 GCA_046593165.1 Gemmatimonadaceae bacterium | reverse complement strand
GGCCCGGCTGTTGGACGGGCGTTACGCATGTTGCTGGAAACGGTTATTAATGACCCCGCGTCGAACTCGCGCACGACGCTCCTCGCGATAGTCGAGGAGCACCGAGCGACGCTCAATGGCGAAGTCTGACCCTGGCCTGAAGATGATGCTTTTTCGCGGCAGAAATCCCGATGTAACGGTCTGGAAGCGCTTTCGATCTGGCGTGGACGGCTTCACTTTCGAGAAGAAAGGAGAACACTACGAAGCCTATGTGGCCGCAAATGCCGAGCGTGTGGTCGATCTCTTCCATACTCTCAGCGAGCTGCTTGCGCCGGCGATCGATGTGGTGATCGCCGATATGCGGTCCGAGACTACGTGGCAAGGCGAGAGTATCGCGCTCCCCGACGTGCGCGACGCTGTTGCTCGACTAAAAGTGCCGCTTGCGACTTATGGCGGCGTTGAGTTCTCGCTGTTCACTGCAGACGATCAGTTGACGCTCACGCCTCAGCTCGAGCTCTTCATTTACGCGCGCTCCGACCGTTGGCTTTACCTGCTGCAGGGAAAGGGGCTCGAGGAAAGAGCAGCGCTCGCGGATCGCTCGTGGCGCTCGCAGGCCTGGGACCGCGCGCCAGCACCGACGCTGTCGGCGGCCATTGCAGCAGCATCCGAGCGGCTCTCGCTGACTCAGTCGTGAACCGGCCGGCCCTCGCGTATACGCTCATCGCGGCGGCGGCTAATATCGCGGGAGCTGCGGCCGTCACATCCCGGTCGCGTTGGAGTGTGCCCGCGCTGGAAAAGATGGTCGCATTGTCGGCGGGTTTCATGGTTTCTGTGGCCCTCCTCGACCTCGCACCCGAAGCGATCGAACAGCACGGTGCGTCCGCGGGACCGTTGATTCTTCTGGGCTTCCTGCTCGTGCATTTCACGCAGCACACGCTCGTTCCTCATTTTCATTTTGGTGAGGAGGTACACGAGGTGACGCGCGCCGTGAGCATGTCCGCGCTGGTAGGCCTGCTTCTTCACACGTTTGTGGACGGAGTTGCGATTGCGAGCGGCTTCGAGGTGCGCGAATCGCTGGGTTTGATCGTGTTCGGGGCGATCCTTCTTCACAAACTTCCCGAAGGGCTTGCGATCTCGAGTCTGTTTCTCGCCTCGGGCGCGTCACGCCGGCGAGCCCTGCTTGCTGGTGCAGCGCTCGGAGTCGCGACAGTAGTGGGCGGCGTCGCGACGGAAATCGTGGCGCCGCTTGGAAAATATGGACTCGCGCTCGCAGCGGGAGTCAGTCTGTACGTGGGGGCCTCGAACCTGGTGCCGGAATTTCAGGCAAAGCGGGACTGGAAGCTTCAAGGGAGCTTCTTTGCGGGTTGCGCGCTTTACCTGGTGGCGCGGAACCTGATACGTATTTACGCCTGATGCCCAAGCCGTTCCGTCGTCCACCTGCGTCGCGCGAGGCCTCGCTCTTCACGCCTCCGCAAAGTTCTCAGCCTCTCGCTGCGCGCATGCGTCCGCGCGACCTCGACGGAGTTGTTGGCCAGCAACACCTCATCGCGCCGGGGAAGCCGCTGCGTGATTCGATCGAGAAAGGCGCGATCGGCTCGATGATATTCTGGGGTCCGCCGGGCTCGGGCAAGACTACCATTGGACGCCTGATTGCCAGGTACACCGATCGTGAATTCATCCCGTTCTCCGCGGTGACCGAGGGTGTGCCTCGCATCCGGGAGATAATCGCCGCCGCTGAAGAGCGTCTTGAGCTGGGACGTCAGACGATTCTGTTCGTCGATGAGATCCATCGCTTCAACCGGGCGCAGCAGGACGCATTCCTTCCGCATGTGGAGAGTGGCACGGTCGCGCTGATCGGCGCAACGACCGAGAATCCATCGTTCGAGATGAACGGCGCGCTCTTGTCTCGAATGCGAGTGTTCGTGCTCCAGCCAATTGCGCCGGATGACCTGCGAATTCTCGTGATGCGTGCGCTCGCGGATTCGGACCGCGGTCTCGGCGCGCTGGCGCTCCACGTGGACGACGACGCGATAGAGTTGATAGTAGTCGAAGCAGACGGTGACGCGCGACGTGCGCTTACCGTTCTCGAAGCAGCATCGATTCACGCTGGCAAGGGTGGAAAGATCGACGTGGGAGTAGCACGCGACGCGATGCAAAAACGCTTTGCGCACCACGACAAGAGTGGTGAGACGCACTTCAACATGCTGTCGGCGCTGCACAAGTCTCTGCGCGGCAGCGATCCCAACGGGGCGCTTTACTGGATGGCGCGCATGATCGAGGGCGGCGAAGATCCAATGACGATCTTCAGGCGTGCGATCGCGATGGCGGCAGAGGATATCGGGCTGTCGGATCCGAATGCGCTCCAGCTCGCCGTTGCCGCGCGCGATGCATACCACATGCTCGGCCCTCCGGAGGGTTATTTGCCTCTTGCCGAGATGATCATTTATCTGGCGACGGCGCCGAAGTCCAACTCGGCATACCGGGCGCTGAATGCCGCGCTCGAGGCCGCCCGCGCGACTCCCGCGGAACCGGTGCCAATGCATATCCGGAACGCGCCGACGCGGTTGATGAAGGAACTGGGGTACCATGAGGGGTACCAGTATGCTCATTCCGCTCCGGAGTCGTTTATTCCGCAGGAGTATCTGCCGGACAAGCTGCGAGGGGAGGTTTTTTACTCGCCGGGGCCGTTTGGATTCGAGAAGGAGATTGCGAAGCGGCTTGCATGGTGGAAGAAGGTTGCGGAGGAAGGCGGGGGGGAATGAAAGGGATAGCGGTTAGCGATTAGCTGAACTAGCTAATAGCAAATAGCTGATTCAGCTAACAGCAAATAGCTGATTTAGCTAAAAGCAAATGGCTGTAGTAGCTAAGAGCAAATAGCTGATTTTGCTAATAGCAAACAGCCAAAGCGTGATAGTTTGAAATAGCCGATTATTTAACTGGAGGATCGTTATGATGAGAACACGAACGATGGCGGCCGCGTTCGCGGCACTGGCGCTCGCCGGCTGTGCGAGTCTCGGACTCGGCTCTTTCAAGGAGCCTCTGGTCCATTTCAACGACGCAAAGATTCGCGGACTCGGCCTTAGCGGCGGCTCCGTTGACGTCGTGCTCAGCGTCTACAATCCCAATGGCTTCGACTTGAACGCGTCGCGGCTGACCTACAAGCTGATGGTCGAGGACAAGGAGCTTGGCAATGGTCAGATTCGCGACGCATTCCGCGTGAAGGACAGGGACTCGACGTTCGTCACGATTCCGGTGAATTTCACGTATGCCGGTCTCGGTGCCGCGGGGCGACAACTGCTCCAGCAGGGAAGTGTCAACTACCGCGTTCTGGGCGACTTCACAGTAGACACGCCGTTGGGTAGCTTCACTCGTCCGTACGATCAGACCGGCCGCTTTTCGAGCTTCGGAAGCACCACTCAGAGCAGGTAGCAAAAAACGTCAAGAGAACTCATTGAGCTGACCGCCCCGGCCGAGCGTGTTTTCCTCGTCGGGGCTCAGCTCAAGCGGCCCATGGGCCGCAACGACGGCAATGGCCCCACGGCGAGCAGCGGAAGCAGTGCTCGCGGCCAGGTGATGTCCGAGCATCTCGAGGAGCTCGCGGAACTCGTAGATACCGCAGGCGGGACCGTGGTCGGCCAGCTCACCCAGCAGATCGACCGGCCCAATCCCGCGACTTATCTGGGCAAGGGAAAGATCGAAGAGCTTGCTCAGCGAATCGAGGAGACGGAGGCGACCCTCATCGTGTTCGACGATGAGTTGACCCCCGCACAGGGCAAGAATATCGAGGACGCAACCGGCAAACGGGTGATGGATCGCGCCGAACTGATTCTCGATATCTTCGCGACGCGCGCGCGGTCATCAGAATCGAAGATGCAGGTGGAGCTCGCGCAGCTCAATTATATGCTGCCGCGACTGATGCGCATGTGGAGCCATCTCGAGAAGTTCCGCGGTGGAATCGGTGTGCGCGGTCCCGGCGAAACTCAGCTCGAGACAGATCGCCGGCTCATCAGCAAAAGGATACGGCTACTGAAGCAGCGCCTTACCGAGGTGCAGAAATCGCGCGAAGTCCGGCGGACATCACGCAAGGGGCAATTCCGTGCGTCGCTCGTCGGGTACACGAACGCGGGGAAGTCTTCGATACTGAAAACTCTTTCGGGTGCGGAGTCGATTCTCGTCGAGGACCGGCTGTTCGCTACGCTCGATCCGCTGACGCGCGAGATTCATCTTGCCGAAAACACCTCCGTGCTGTTGACCGATACCGTAGGGTTCATAAGAAAGCTGCCTCACCATCTGGTGGCCTCATTCCGCGCGACACTCGAAGAAGTTGCGGAGGCGGACCTTCTTCTTCATGTCATCGACGCCAGCCATCCCACCTGGGAAGACCAGCGCACGGTGGTGAATCAAGTGCTCGCCGAGATTGGCGCGAGCGACACGCCAACGCTTTATGTGTTCAACAAGGTTGACCGGTTGGCACATCATGATCTCGTCGCGATGGAAACGAGGATCAGCAACCTGGTGCCGGGAGCTGTCTTTGTCTCGGCTCTCGCGGAGGGCGGTCTTGAACCATTGCGCCGCGCCCTGCTGGTGCAGGCGAGGGCGAGAAGGCCTTTGACCGAGATACGGCTTCCATTGTCCGACGGGCGCCTGCTGGCAGAGATTCACCGCGAGTGCGAAGTGCTCGAGCAGCGGCACGACGGCGACGAGCTTGTGGTCGTGGCGCGGCTGGATGAGGCGCTTGCCGGGAAGCTTAGGCGGGCTGGAGCGGGGATTACGGAAGGCTGAGTACCGAGATGCGTATCCCTTCGTTCGTCTGTCCGCGATGCCACGGTGCTCTGGAGCGGGCAACCGAGTCATACCGTTGCATCCCATGCGCAGCTGAGTACCCAGTCGTGCTCGGCATCCCCGACTTTCGGCTCTTCCCCGACCCCTGGATTGGGCTCGAGGATGATCGAACAAAAGCGCGGCGTCTGAGCGAGCTGGTCAGGGGACGATCGTTCGCGGACGCGGTCAGAATCTATTGGGAGATTACTCCGTCCACGTCGCGGCCGCTGGCGGAGCGATTCACACAGCATGTGGTCGGCGCAGCGGCACGTGCGAACGACTGGCTCGAATGGATTGATCGGGCAGAGGGTCCGGCATCAGGAGGATGCTGGCTCGATGTTGGATGCGGCACCGCTGACATCGTGGCAGCAGGAGCGGGCCGTGGGCTCACCATTGTCGGCGTTGACATCGCTCTCCGCTGGCTGGTCATCGCCGCCCGCCGCCCGGAACTTGAGCATCGCGGTATGCAGCTGGTTTGCGCCAACGGCGAGCATCTTCCATTTGCTGATGAGAGCTTCGTTCGAGTGGTATCCCTGGGCACGCTCGAGCATTGCCGCGATGCCGACCGCGTCATTGCGGATTCGAAACGCGTGTTGCGGCGCGGAGGTTTGTTGCGCGTGAGGACGGTGAATCGCTACTCCCTGCTGCCGGAGCCGCATGTTGGGGTTTGGGGCGTTGGATTGGTGCCCCGGCGGTGGGCAGATGATTACGTACGGCGGGTAAGCGACCAGCGTTATCAGCATCACCGGCCCTTGTCGGCCCGCGAATTAGCGCGGGGATTCCATCGCGCCGGATTGTCTGATGTTCAGGTGGGCGCGGCCGCAGTGCTCGCCGCGGACCGGGCCCGTCTCGCCGGGGGGATGAGGTGGTTAGTCCCGCTCTATGAACGTCTCCGGGAGGCCCGGATCGTCGGTTCCATGATTCGGTGGGTGGCACCGCTGCTCGATGCGCGCGGAGTCGCGCCTTGACGAGGATGTTAACGGACATTGAACTTGAGGATCATGCCGATACCTGAGATCAGAGTCTCTGTTGTCATCATCGGCTACGCGACCGCTGGTCTGCTTTCACGGTGCCTGGCCGCGATTCGCGCACAGGCGTCCGACCGGCGCGATACCGAGGTACTCGTAATTGCGCACCTTCACGTTGAAAGCAACCCGCTTGCTCCTGTCAAGGCGGAATTTCCGGAGTTCAACTGGGTCGATACTCCCGCGACGCACAATGTGGCTCGCATGCGAGGCCTTGGAATCGCCAGGAGTCACGGTCACGTGGTGGCACTGCTTGAAGGGGACTGCATGCCGGCCCCGAACTGGCTCGAGCACCTCGCTCAGATGAACCCAGCGGCTGCAGTCGGCGGAGCGGTGGAGCCCGGCGCATTCCGACACGGCGTGGACTGGGCGGCGTATTTCTGCGAGTTCGCCAAATACATGCTCCCACTCCCGGCGACGGCGTACCAGCTTCCGGGCGCAAATGTCGCGTATTGTCGCGCGGCGTTGCCCGATCCGGCCCGTCTTGAAGCCCAGGGATTCTATGAAACGTTCGTGAACGCCGACATCGGTGCCGGTTCAGCTTTCACTACCGACTCTGAGTTGGTCGTGCGGAACGAGCGAACATGGCGCGCGGGCGCCGCACTGGCCACGCGATTTCATCACGGCCGCGGTTTCGCGGCACTCCGCCTTCATGGCCGCCCGGCGAGAGAACGTCTGCTGTATCTTGCGTTGAGTGTGCTCCTGCCTCTTATCCTCATCGCGCGCGTGCTTGGCGAAACCGTGCGTCGCCGCCGACTGGTTGGACGCGCGATTCTCGTATTGCCCTGGATTGTCGCGCTCTCGGTTAGCTGGTCGCTCGGCGAAATGGCAGGCTACGCCGCGGGGCCGGGTACGAGCCTCGACCGCTGGCGCTGAGACCCCGGCAAATGCGAATCGGAATTGACGCGAGTTGCTGGCTCAATCGACGCGGGTTTGGCCGCTACACGCGTGAACTGGTCCGCGGACTGCTCGAAGTGGACCACGATAACGAGTATATCCTCTTTCTGGACGCCGCGACGGCGCGCGACGCCGACCAGCTGCCTTCCGAGGACCGCGCTACCCGCGTCGTAATTCCAACCCGTGCGGCGGCCACTCGTGCCGCCGCCGCCGATGGCAGTCGCTCGCTCGGCGATCTCTGGCGCATGCGGCGCGCAGTCGCGGAGTGGGACCGCCAGTTGGACATCTTCTACTTTCCCGCAGACTACACGTACTTCCCGATCAAGACCTCCGCCCGCGTGATCGTCACCAAGCACGATATGACCGATCGCCGAGTGCCGCAGCTGCTCTTCCCAAGTTGGCGGAGCCGCTTCTTGTGGGAGGCAAAGATTCGCCTGGCAATTCACCGTTCTGATCTCGTGTTCACAGTTTCCGAGACGTCACGGCGGGACATCATCGACGCATTTCACCTCGGTCCGGAGCGCGTGCGAGTCATCTCGGACGCAGTGGACCCGAGCTTCGTTCCCGTGCCGGACGGCCGCGAACGTGCGGCAATTCTCACGCGCTACGGAGTTCAAGCGGGCGAGCGATTCGTTCTCTACGTCGGTGGGATCAGCCCGCACAAAAACCTCGCCGCGCTCGTCGTAGCATACGAGCGGTGGCGGCAAAGTGTGGGCGGCGAGCGCGCACATGTCTCGCTCGTGCTCGTCGGGGATTACGTGGCGGATGTATTTCACTCGAGCTACCCGGCGATCCGCGAGCTCATCGAATCTGCGGGGCTCAAGTCGCTGGTGCGATTCACCGGATACGTGCCTGACTCGGACTTGCCGCACCTCTACTCGGCCGCCGATGTGCTCGTGCTCCCTTCGTTCTACGAGGGGTTCGGGCTCCCTGTCCTCGAGTCGATGGCCTGCGGCACGCCCGTGATCGCCAGTCATGCAGGGGCGCTTCCGGAAGTCGTCGGCGATGCCGGGCTGCTCTTCGATCCGCACTCGCCCGATGCGCTTGCCGAGGTCCTGGGCCGTGTGCTCGGCGATGCGGCCCTGAGGCGCGACCTCTCGGCGCGAGGCAGAGCGCGGGCGGCGCAATTCACCTGGGAGGCGTCAGCCCGTGCGGCGCTCGCGGCATTTGATGAGGTCGTGCGATGACCGACCAGCAGCGGCGCTTTTGCCTCGTGACGACGTTTTATCCGCCGTACAACTTTGGCGGCGATGGAATCGCGGTGCGCCGGCTCGCCGTCGCTCTCGCGGAACGCGGGCACCACGTCGAGGTCGTGCATTGCACAGATGCATTCCGGATGCTTCGGCCACCTGGCATGCCACCGGCGGGAGAATACGTTGACCATCCCGCTATCGTGCATCACGGTCTGCACAGCCGGCCAGGGTTCCTGTCGCCGCTGATCACGCAACAAACCGCGCGGCCCGGCCTCAAGAGTCGGGAATTACAACGAATTCTCGGTGGCGGTCGTTTTGACGTCGTTCACTTCCATAACCCATCCCTCATCGGGCCCGTTGCACTCGGTTACTCGCGCGCTGTCACGCTTTACACGATGCATGAGCACTGGCTGGTCTGCCCAATGCACACGCTATGGCGATTCAACCGGGAACCCTGCCCCGCAAAGCAATGCATTCGCTGCCAGTTGAGGGGCGGCCGTCCACCCCAGCTCTGGCGATACACCGGCGTGCTCGATCGCAGCTTGCAGCACGTGGACGCGTTCATCGCGCCGAGTCTCTTCACGCGCGAGAAGCATCGTGAGTTCGGCCTGCAAGTGACCGCTCCGATCGCCCACATCCCGAATTTCCTGCCCCATCCGCGTCCTGCGGAAGTCGTGGATCCACCGCCTCACCCGACGCCATATTTTCTTTTTGCCGGACGATTGGAGCGAATCAAGGGCGCGCACATCCTCCTGGACGCCTTCGCGCGGTACCGCAAAGCCGATCTATTGATCGCTGGCGCCGGACACGAAGCGACGCGTTTGCACGCGCAAGCGGCGGAGCTTCCGCACGTCCATTTTCTCGGCCAGGTGCCGTACGCCAAACTTGAATCACTCATGCGCCACGCGATCGCGGTGGTCGTGCCGTCGGTCGGGTACGAGGTGTTCCCGACGACGGTGCTCGAAGCCAACGCCCAGGGAACGCCCGTGATTGCGCATCGACTTGGCCCACTGCCCGAGATGCTTGACGGCCGTGGCGGTCTTACTTACGGTGACGAGTCTGAATTGATCGCGGCGCTCGAGAGCCTGCGGGCCAACCCGGCGATGCGGAAAGCGCTGGGTGAGCGCGGGCGAGCCGAGTACTTCGCCGAGTGGACACCTGAACGACACCTGGGGCGTTACTTTGATCTTATCGCAACCCTGAAAACGGAGACACGCTCATTCGCGTAGCACTGCTCGGCCTGGGTAACGCGGGGTGGATGCTGCATTTGCCGGCCCTTGCGTCGGTTCCGGGCGCGACGGTCGTGGGCGCTTGCGATCTCGACGCGGGCCGGCGGGAGCGTGCATCGGCGCGCTGGAAGATCCCGATGTTCTCGGACTTCGACGAGATGCTTGAGCGCGCGCGCCCTCAGGTTGTCGTCGTCGCAACGCCACCCGAGCACCACGTTGATGCGTGCATCCGCGCGCTTGGAGCGGGCGCCCATGTCATCTGTGAGAAGCCGCTCGCCACGACGATCGCCGACGGCAGGCGTATTCTCGACGCAGCGGAGACAGCTGGACTCCGCGTGGCGATGAACTACGAGTTTCGCGAGATGGGAATCGCCGCCGCGGTGCTCGAGCGGATTGGGGCAGCCGGCGTTGGGCCGTTGCACTTCGCCCACGTGTGGCAGTCGATGGATCTGCCTCCGTGGAAGGAGCCCGGCTGGCGAGGCCACCTGTCTCGCGGTGTTTTGTTTGAAGCCGGGATTCACCTGGTGGACTATGTGCTCGCGCTATTTGGCGAGCGGCCGCTCTCCGTGTCGGCTACAATGTCCACATGTGGGGTGCGCGATGATCAGACCGATTCGGTCGCGTTGGCGACCTTCGAGTTCAAGGGCGGCCGGATCGCGCAAGTCATGCAGAACCGGCTTAGCCCCGGTGATACACGTTACTTCGAGGTCAGCGCCGATTGTGCGGAGGCTACGCTGCGCGGGTCGTTTGGCGGACGCGCGCGAATTTCCATGGGGATGCTCCGAAGCCCGCGTCCGCACGTACGATTCGAGTACGGCGCGTCGGGAATCGCGTGGGAAGAAAAGGGCGCGAGCCGTCGGGTATTCGCCACCAATCCGAAAGAAGCGGGGATGCGAGCGACTACACAGTTACTCAAAAAAACACTGACGGCGTTCTCGAACGGCGCCGAAGCTCCCGCGAGTGGAGAGATTGGGCTGCTTGGACTTGAGGTGCTCGCGGCGGCTTACCTCTCCGCCGATTCCGGCAGGCGCGTATCCCTCGACGCCGCGACGTTGCTGAGTCTCGCCCACGCTCCGATCGGCCAGTAGCCGGCGTGAGAGCCATTCTCACCTACCATTCAGTTGACGATAGCGGCTCGGTGATTTCCGTGCCGCCAAATCGATTTGCTGAACACGTCGGTTGGTTGGCCTCCGGCGTGGTAGCGGTGGTGTCGGTGGCGGAATTGCTGTTGCTCGACGCCGACCGCTCTGCCGTAGCAATTACGTTCGACGACGCGTTCGCGAATTTTGCGACGGCGGCCTGGCCTCTCTTGCGTGAGCGAAGCTTGCCTGCGACGCTGTTCGTCCCCACGCGACACGTCGGCAAAACGAATCAGTGGACGGCAACTCGGGGAGTAAGCATGCCGGCTTTGCCGCTGCTGGATTGGGACACGCTGGCGCAACTCGCGGAAGAAGGCGTCACGCTCGGCGCGCACACGCGGACGCATGCAGATCTCCGGGCCCTCGACGGGGCGGCAATGGCCGACGAAATTGCCGGCTCGTTTGAGGACATCGCTCGTGTGACCGGGCGTCGTGCCGACGGGTTCGCTTATCCCTACGGCTATTTCGACGAACGCGTCGTGAGTGAGACGCGGCGCGTCTGCCAGTGGGCGTGTACGACGGTACTCCGCCCTCTCGGGAAAAACGATGATGTATACCGGCTCCCGCGGCTCGATGCGTACTTCCTTCGCGGGCCAGCGAGACTCGACCAGTTCGGTTCTGGAATCTTTCGCGCGTACGTCGGTATGCGCCGCACAATCCGGCGGCTCCGATACACATGACCCTGCCCCCCATATTCAGCTCCGATTACTACGCTTACTGGCGCGACTTCGAGGCCAGGCATTGGTGGACTGCGGGAATGAGAGACATCGCCGCGATGCTGTTCACTCTGGTGAAAATGCCGGACGAAGGCGTCCTGCTGGACGTCGGGTGCGGTTCGGGGCAGGGAATGCATTGGTTCACGAGGCTGCGTCCCGAATGGAATGCCGCTGGTGTCGATCTCGGCATGGACGGTCTTGCAGCAGCGTTGCATTCGGGGCTGACTTCAGTGGCGCTGGGCACCGCGACATCGCTGCCGATTGCGACCGGGACGATCGACGCGGTCATCACTCTGGACGTGCTTCAGCATTTGCCGCTCGAGGATGGCGACCGCGTCGCGCTCCGGGAAATGCATCGCGTGTTGAAGCCGGGGGGCCACTTGTTTATCCGCACCAACGTGCAATCGTTTCCGCGGGTGCCGGACGACCCCGACGCAGTGTGGCGCAAATACGAACCGGAAGACTTGAACGCCAAGCTTGAGGCCGCCGGTTTTACCGTCGTCCGCCTGAGCCGCATCAACACGCTGCTCGGGCTTGCTGAAATTCCTCGCGAGCTTAAGCGCGGGCGCGATAGGGGTCGCCACTCTTCGTACGATGTGGTTTCCGCCCCCCTGCAAAAACCAGGCGGGTGGGCGACACCGCTTATGCGCGGATGGCTGCGGCTGGAAGGCCGCGCGGTGCGGGCCGGTCTCCGGCTTCCGTCAGGGCGTTCTCTCGTTGCTTTGGCTCGTCGTGATTAACCGGTGCCCGGTCTCTCTCGTCACTGCGGCGGCGAGATTTGGCATCAGCATGTCGACGACCCGTGGATTGACTCGCT
>JBKJRW010000156.1:0-3035 GCA_046593165.1 Gemmatimonadaceae bacterium | reverse complement strand
CCTCGTGCTGCATGAACGGGGTGGTGCGCTTGAATCGTTCGTCGTACCGAAAATCGACGGTTGCAGCCACCGACGACGGAGCGATGTCGGCGGCTCCACCGAAAGCGGAGAAGATGCGCGACAGATCATCATCGCAAACCGTCTCGTCAAGAGCGATGCAGACTGCGTTTTCTGAAACTGCGCGAATGTTGACTCCGCGCTCCGCTGCCGCAGCGACGAAGTCTGACGCCATCCTCGTACCAAGCTCGACACGGATCGTGTCGAAAAATTCGTCGGACGCTATTCCGAAACCGAGCTTCCTCAGGCCTTCGGCGAGAACCGACGCGTACTGATGTATCCTCGACGCGATCCGCGCGAGCCCGTCGGGCCCGTGGTAAACGCCATACATCCCCGCGACGACAGCAAGAAGCACCTGGGCCGTGCATACATTGCTAGTCGCCTTTTCTCTGCGGATATGTTGCTCGCGCGTCTGAAGCGCCATGCGGAGAGCTGGTTTCCCATCGGCGTCGCGCGACACACCAATGATGCGTCCCGGTATCTGGCGTTTGAACTCGTCACGCGTGGCGAAGAACGCGGCGTGGGGTCCACCATAACCCAGCGGCACGCCCATTCTCTGCGAGTTGCCAACGACCACGTCTGCTCCCCACTCGCCTGGAGGAACCAGAAGAGTGAGAGAAAGCAGGTCGGCTGCGACGGTCACGAGAGCATCCGACGCGTGCACGCGATCGCAAAGCTCCCGGTAGTCAAGCACCGCCCCGTCGGTGCAGGGATACTGCAACAGCACACCGAACACATCCTCGCCGATCTCGGCGGTGCGGTGGTCACCTACACGCACCGCAATTCCGCGAACCGAAGCACGCGTCTGTACAACATCTATGGTTTGCGGGTGGCAGGCGTCCGACACGAAGAAGACTTCCTTTCCATCCTTGCCCTTGATGCCGTAGCTCATCGTCATCGCCTCAGCAGCCGCGGTCGCCTCGTCGAGCAGCGACGCATTGGCGATCTGCATCGCTGTGAGGTCGATCACCATGGTCTGAAAGTTGAGCAACGCCTCGAGCCGCCCCTGGGCGATCTCGGCCTGGTAGGGCGTGTAGGCGGTGTACCACGCCGGGTTCTCCATGATATTGCGTTGGATCACCGGGGGAGTCACGCAATCGGAGTAGCCCATGCCGATGAAGGAGCGGAATACACGATTGCGCGCGGCAAGAGCGCGAAACTCGCCGAGTACCTCGTGCTCCGCCCTTCCGCCGGGAAGGCCCATGTCGCCGCGGAACCTGATTTGCTCGGGAATCGTCGCGTCGATGAGGTCGTCGAGGGAGTTGAAGCCTATCGCCTTCACCATCGCATCTATGTCCGCTGCGCTCGGCCCGATGTGGCGCGGCACAAACGATTCGGCCGGAGCGAGCGCAGTGTGGTCCTGCTTGATTGTGGTTGCCATAGTGATGTCAATTTAACATGGCATGACAGACCCGCGTACTTCATCCCGATGGCGGCTAATGCTCATTCCGGCACGTTCCGGCGCCGAGAATATGGCCCGCGACACAGCGCTGATGGAGCGCGCCAGAGAAAGCGGAGAATACGTCTTCAGCGTTTATGGCTGGACCGTCCCAACCCTCTCCCTCGGACGAAACCAGACCGCTCGCGGACGCTACGATCCCGTCGCGATCCGTCGCCACGGAGTCGACGTGGTGCGACGCCCAACGGGGGGACGCGCGCTCCTGCATCATCGGGAAGTGACCTACAGCGTGACCGCTCCTGCGAACGACGGCGAGCAACTTCGCGACACGTTCTCGCGCATCAACCGAATCCTCATCGGCGGGCTTTTCCGACTCGGCGTGTCGGCCACCGAAGCCCGAGGCACGGGGCCCGCGCCGCACCCAGGCGACCTGCCATGCTTTGCGGCACCGGCCGAGGGAGAACTCGTGACCGCTGGAGGGAAAATTGCCGGCAGCGCGCAGGTTCGGGAAGCCGGGGCTCTGCTGCAACATGGCTCCATTCTCATCGACGATGACCAGCCATTGATAGCGGAACTGCTCGGTGCAACGGGGCCAGACGTCGAGAGTGTTCCCGCGGCTACTCTCCGCGCCGCGCTCGGTCGTGCGCCGTCCGTATCCGAGGTCGCGTCCGCTCTCTTCGACGCAGTCCGACAACTTGAAGACGCTGATGCTCTCCAGATGGCGGAAGCCGATGTGCAACAAGCAACCGCACGCCACCTCGAACGTTACGCAAGCGAACGGTGGACGTGGCGCATGTGAACCCGCAACTTTGTCCATCGTGACAAGTCCACGCAGGAATGCAGCGCCGGTCAGGCACCGCGCATCGGGTATCAGGCACAGGGTACCGGGGACAGTTCTCTGGGCCCTGCTAGTCGCCCTGGCCGCATGCACCGGCGAAAAGCCATCCCCGGCGGGCGCGCCGACTGGTGGGACGCTCGTGATCTCCGTCGGTGGCGACCCCGAGACACTCCTTCCAGTTCTCGCATCGACCGTCCCCAGCAGAATTATCGGCGACCTCGTGTACGATCGCCTTGCCGAGATTGGCGACTCGCTGAATACCCTTGGCGACCTTGGCTTCAGGCCGCGCCTGGCGAAGAGTTGGACATGGGCGCCCGATTCGCTCTCGATCGCTTTCCAGATCGATCCGGCAGCGAGGTGGCACGACGGCGCGCGCGTCGGCGCTGATGACGTTCGTTTCACCTGGCGCCTCTACTCCGACTCTGCCACCGGATCGCCATTCGCAGCGTCGATCGAGAGCATCGACTCTGTAACTGTGCGTGACAGTCTGACGGCGGTGTTCTGGTTTGGACAACGGTCGCCGCTGCAGTTCTACGATGCGGTCAACGCGATGTCGATTCTTCCACAGCACCTGCTGAAGGACGTGAAGACCGGCGACCTTCGAACCTCGAAGATCGCGCGCGCGCCCATCGGAAGTGGCCGATTCAGGTTCGCGCGTTGGACGCCGGGGCAGTCTATCGAGATCATTGCCGACACTGCGAACTACCGCACCCGGCCGGGCCTCGACCGGGTGATAATGAC
>JBKJRW010000217.1:0-27334 GCA_046593165.1 Gemmatimonadaceae bacterium | reverse complement strand
ACCGATGCGGGCGGGAGAAAACCGCATCCGATGGACAGCGCGTCTCACCGATTCCGCGAACAGGTCGTTCGTCGCTGAGACTATCCGGACCGTTTCACGTTGTGCTCGACCGGATTCGTCAACCACAAACTGCGCGATTACCTGACCTTCAATTCCCGTCGACCTCAGTGCCTGAGGATACTCCGGTCGGCTACCGCCCCGAATTGTGCCCACCGGCGTCTCGACTTCATCGGCCGTGTATGCACGTCGCCTGCCGCCGGATCCGGACCCACTTGCAGTGTCAATCGTCGCTGTGAGATTATTGCCCGATGGTGGAGCGAAGTCGGCCGGGGTGATCGCTCCCAGTGCGACGCTCGCCGGTGGTAATGTCGACGGAATGTCGATCGATACGGACAAAGATCGGGGCAAAGCGCTTCGCGTTGGGACCAGCGCGCTAGCGGCAGGAGCCCGCGCGGGCGCCGGCGAAGCCGGCGTTGCGGTGTTGACCCACACAATCTTCGCAGGATTATCAACCGCCACCGGAGGTGGTGCCCCAGCAGCCGTGGCGTAGGCCGCGACGACGATCAGGGATACGTGCACGGCCGCGCTCAGAGTGGCTCCAGCACCGTTCCTCGACCGTCTCGATCTCGATTCCAGAAGTGTGTTCAGCATGGCGTCTCCTCCAGTTGCTCATAGTTACTGCAAAGGAGACGTCCTACGCCATGCTGATTCAGCGCCTTCACCGACTCGTAACGATTGGGGAACCCGATCGTTAATCCGCAGTTCATCCAGCCTTAATGAATGGCAGTTCCTGCCCGTTTCTCGCCGTGTCCAGGTACCGGGGCTCCACTGGTTGCACCCGGGCCCCGTGGTCGTCGTATGGAGGTATGAAACTTCACCCACCGGCGGGACGCCCGGTCGCCGGGAATTCATTCAGCACCGCCGCTCGCCCGGCGCTGTCTGTGATTCTCCCATGCTATCACGCGGCCGAGCTTGCGCGCCAATCGGTCGAGCGGCTTGCAAGCGCCCTCTCCGGACGCATCCCGTCGTACGAGATCATCGTCGCCGAAGATGGCGGTAACGATTGCGCAGCGGCCCTGGCCGGAATTCCGGCAGGTGCAGGCGGGAGCATCCGCGTCGTCTCACTGCAAACGAACCGTGGAAAGGGTGCAGCCGTCAAGGAGGGGATGAAGGTGGCGCGCGGTGACGTGCGAATATTCACCGACATCGACGTGCCCTACGGAACCACGCCGATCATGCTCATGGAAACCCTGATCCGAACGCGCGGATTTCACATGGTCATAGGCGATCGCACATTCCCTCAATCGCGTTACGAAACCGAGCTTCCCCTTGGCCGGCGAATGGCATCGACTCTTTTCTCCAAATTGACCGCCGCTCTCATCACGGGAGGATTCTTCGACACACAGTGCGGCCTCAAGGGGTTCCGTGGCGACATTGCGGACGCGATTTTCAGTCTTCAAACCGTTGACCGCTTCGCCTTTGACGTCGAACTGATTTATCTCGCCCTGACGTACGGGCTCGAGATCAAGCGCATTCCGGTAATCCTCGAAACAAACGCAACCTCCTCCGTACGGCTGGGTCGCGACTCGTTCCGAACGCTCATCGATGTGGCGCGCATCAAGCTGAATCAGATGAGCGGTAACTACGAGTGTGACACTCTGAAGAACCTCGTCGCTCGCGAGTGCACCACGGCAGCGTATCCACTGCGAACCCCGGCGATTGCCCGCATGGCACTCAAGGTGCGCGCGTGAGCATTGCGTTCCGGGTCACACCGGGCGCTCCTACGTTCGACTCGGCTCTCAGAACCAGTGTTGAAGCGGGCACTCAGTGGCTCCGGTCAAACTGGGAGGTACTGCTCCTTCTGGCACTGGCCCTGGCCGTCTATCAGCCGTGGAACTCGAGGATTCTTCCCGTCACGGATTTCGGGACGTTTCTGGCCGAGCGAGATCCGTCGGATTCCCTGCTGGAGCAATTCGCGAGTCTCGTGCGGTACTACGCGGTGGATGGCCGCTTCTGCCTGATCATCTATCTCGAATTTGTACTGGCGATAAAAGCATTCGGCACCTGGTCACCTGGCTGGTACTGGATGTATTTCGTCCTGAATTGCATTGTGCTTC
Organism: Gemmatimonadaceae bacterium; assembly: GCA_046593165.1. Classification (GTDB taxonomy): domain Bacteria; phylum Gemmatimonadota; class Gemmatimonadetes; order Gemmatimonadales; family Gemmatimonadaceae; genus UBA4720. The sequence continues at coordinate 25,217 of JBKJRW010000217.1, read as the reverse complement.
TGCTCGGACGCAATTTCATCCTGCGCACCGGCGCAAAGCGCGCCGCAGCCTTCGTTGCGCTAGCGCTTTGGGCGACTATGGGCCCCACGGCTGAAGGCTGGATCCGGCCGACTGGTGAGCCGCTCGCACTGATATTCGTTTTCGTTGCGTTGCGGTTTGCGTTCAATTACTCCGAGGCGGCCGATTGGCGCCGGCGCGCGTTTGTTGTCGCCGCATGCGCAGTTGGAATCGTGTACTCGAAAGAGATTCTTGTCGTACTGCTTCCAGTCGTCTGGTTGATGTCGCGTTTTGTGGTGCGCGACGGTGTCTGGACATGGGCGAGATGGTCGAAGCAGGATGCGTTTCTATTTGGCGTGGTCGCGATTGCGACTTCGGCGGCTCTTGCTCCCGTCGTCTATGTTGCGATGACTGCACCGCAAGCCAATTATGCCTCGCTGTACGGTCAGTCCATGCAACCGTGGGTGGCGACGATGCGCCGTCTCGAGAGCGTGATGATTCCGGCGGCGCCGCGCCTTCACCGGCTCGTCAATCTGCTTGTTGATCCAGGCTGGACCCTTCTTTTCACGCTGCCGAATCTTCTCTGGGTAAGGCTGATTGTAGGGGGGATTATCACCGGTCCGAAACGCCGCATTGGCTGGCCGCTACTGATGTCGGCGACCTGGATAACCATGGGTCTGATCGCATACTTTCCGTGGCCGATCACGGATGCCTTCTACATGCTGCCCTTCGCGTTTGGCGCGATGTTCGGCGCCGCTCATGCGATCAGTTGCATGATTGCAGAAAGCCGCGCGCGCCTTCGCGTGGTCATCCTCGTTGGAGCACTTCTGATCGTGTCTGCCGCGGTGGAAGGGCGGACGGTCGTCTATCATCGTCAGTTACGGGCCAAGCTGTACGGCGGTGTAATCTCCGTGGTTGCAGGCCGCGGCGGGGCGGACGTTCTCATCGGCGCAACGCCTGAGCCGGCTTCTGACCGTCGAAGCTGGGCGCGCACCATTCGGGGTTTTGGCGAGGCGACGGTCGGAATGCGTGTGGGCGAGTCGCACGACATGAGCTGCACCGCCGCGAAGAACGCGCTCGCCACCACAAGCGGTATTGTGGTGATCAGCACTGAATGGGGATGTGGCCGGCTGACAGCCAACTCGGTGGTTGTGACCGAGTCGGTGCCGCGATACCAATGGCCGTGGTTGTGGCAACGGAAGCAGGTTGTAGGGCGGATGTATGTGGCGACAGCGCGCCAATGAGCAACTCGGAAGTGATCGACTACGAGGACCACTGGTCAGGCTCGGTAGATACTTACAAGAGTCATCCCACCAGTCGTCACCGCCGTCGATTCATCATGAACCGCCTTCGGGAAATTCGTCCCAACGGACGATCGTTCGTGTTCGACTACGGCTGCGGCCCGGGATTGCTCCTGGACCAGATCAAGACGGTCCACGGCCTGCCCGACGAAAACCTGGGGGGGTGCGACGTGTCGCGAACGGGAATTGAAAAGGCGCGCAAGCGATTCGCGCGCGGTGAGTTCTACGTCGGAGAGTATCCCTCGCTCGGCCGGCCGATCGACATTGCCATCACATCAGAAGTCATCGAGCATACGGCCGACTACCGCAAAATTCTAAGCTGGCTTGCGGATAATCTGGCGGCCGGCGGGGACTTGATCGTCACGACTCCAGGTGGCACGCTCGACCCGCCGGATCACTACTACGGCCACATCCAGCACTTCAAGCTGGATCAGTTGACGAACATTTTAAAGGAACTTGGCCTCACCATTGTGGTGGCGCGCTACTGGGGCTTTCCTTTTTTTACGCTGCAGAAATGGGTGACGAAGCGGAACTTCGAGCGCATTCGCGAACGCTACATGCACGGCGATCTCGATTGGAAGAAAAAGATCATCTTTACCGCAACGTATTATGCGTACCTTCTGCACGACCTGGTGCCGAAGGGTCCGCAGATCTTTATCCACGCCCGGAAGGGCTGAGCCGGGTCGAAGCGGCGCGACGAACTGGCGCGTCACCCGAGTGACTCAGCCGTGCGGGCGATTCAGGCTGTTGTCGGTGCTAAAACCCTCGGGGTAGCGCTTTTTCAACTTCTCTACGTTCATCCGGGCAATCTCGCCAAGCCCGAGCCCGATTCCCTGGGCGCCCATCGCGCAGTACCAGAGAATATCCCCGATCTCCTTGGCGATCTTGTCGCGCGTCGGGTCGTCGAGCGGATGTCCGTGAAACATCACCTTCTTCACGTGATCGGCTATCTCGCCCGATTCTCCAGCGAGGCCCAGCGCAGCATTGTTGAGCAGGGTGCTTGTCGTTGCCAGGCCTTCGGGAGAGGCGGTGCGCATCGCCAGTCGCTGGTACTCGTCAAAATCGGCGAACTCGCTCATAGCGACACCAATTCGCTGTAAGTCTCGGGCCGGCGATCGCGATAGAACTGCCACGTATTCCTCACCTCGCGAATCTTGTCGAAGTCCAGCTCGGCCGTTATCAACTCCGTCTTGTCGCGGCTTGCAGTCGCGAGAACCTGGCCGCGCGGATCGCAGAAATAGCTCTGGCCGTAGAACTCGCCAATATCCCACGGTTGCTCATGCCCAACGCGGTTGATTGCGCCGACAAAGTATGCGTTGGCAACCGCATGCGCGGGCTGCTCGAGCTTCCACAGATACTCCGACAATCCTGCAACCGTAGCCGAGGGATTGAAGACAATCTCGGCGCCGTTCAGGCCGAGTGCGCGTGCGCCCTCGGGAAAGTGGCGATCGTAGCAGATGTAGACGCCGACGTCCGCGTACGCTGTCTTGAATACAGGGTACCCGAGGTTGCCCGGCTTGAAATAGAACTTCTCCCAGAATCCGGGTGCGACATGGGGAATGTGATTCTTTCGGTACTTGCCGAGGAACGTTCCGTCGGCGTCGATCACGGCCGCCGTGTTGTAGTACACGCCTGGTGACTCTTCCTCGTAGATGGGAACGACGATCACCATGCTGTGCCGCTTCGCAATCTCCTGCATGAGCCTGGTGGTCGGGCCGTCGGGAATCTTTTCGGTGGAGTCGTACCATCGCGTGGTCTGCTCAGCGCAAAAGTACGGGCCGGTAAAGATTTCCTGCATGCAGATGATCTGCACACCTTCTTTCGCTGCCTGCTCGATCAGCGGAATGTGCTTGGCGATATTGGCCTCGCGAATCGTCTCGAGCGGCTCGCTGGTGCTGCATGCATGAGTCGCCTGAATCAGGCCGCATTTCACGACTTTCGGCATCGATGCTGTCTCAGCTCTCGGTGATTGGATGGTTCCATTCGGGACTCTCGGCCCGCTCATCGCCGCCCGTGCGGCGCATCAGAATAAGATAGAATGCGAAGCTGAGCGCAAACGTGACGAACCATGCATACGTGTAGATGCGGTCGAAGATATCTGGATTGGCGACCTGCCCTCCCGGGGTCAGGGCGGCTCTCAGGAATCCCGGAATAACCGGCAGCACGGCGAGCACAAGCGCCGCAATGGCGCACCAGTTCACGCCATTGATGTAGGTATAACGGCCTTCCAGGGAAAAAAGGTCCTTCAAATCGAGCTGCTGGCGCTTGATGATCCAGTAGTCGGCGATCAGAATGCCACCGAGAGCGCCCATCAGGCTGGAGTATCCGATTAGCCAGGTGAAGATGTAGGCAGCTGCGTCCGAGTAGAGCTTCCACGGCATCATCAGTACGCCGATTACTGCGGTGATGAGCCCGCCCGTGACGTAGCTGATTTTCTTCGGACTCAGGTTGGAGAAGTCGTTAGCCGGTGATACTACGTTCGCCGCCATGTTGGTCGTAAACTGCGCCGCGAGAATCACCAGCGCTCCGGCGATGATCACCGGCGCGCTGCCGATTCTCGTTATCAGGTCGACTGGGTCCCAGATGGCCTTGCCGAAGATGACGATCGTCGCGCTCGTCACCGCAACTCCGATGAACGCGAACAGAACCATGGTGCCGGGAAGGCCGAGCGCTTGTCCCAGGGCCTGCGATTTCTGGCTCTTCGCGTAGCGAGTGAAGTCGGGAATGTTGAGCGACAGTGTCGCCCAGTAGCCGACGTTGGCGGTGAGAGCGGCAGGGAAGAGAGTCCAGAACGGAGTGGATCCCTGCTGCAGCTTGACAGAGCCCGCGAGAATGTTACCGAGACCACCGCCGTTCCTTATCGCCCAGATGAGGAGCACCAGTCCGCCACCGAGCAGGAGGGGCGCCGACCAGCTCTCGAGAATCTTGATCCCTTCCGTCCCGTGGAGAATGATCCACACCTGGATCCCCCAGAAAATCGCGAACGCGATTGCGAGATGAAATCCGATCGACGACCATCCGCTCCAGGCTGCGTTGAGCAACGCATCGAGCGCGAGCGCTCCAATCCACGTCTGAATGCCGAACCAGCCGCACGCGACTATCGCCCGAAGCATGGCCGCGACGTTGGCGCCTCGCACTCCAAAGCTCGCGCGGCACAGGACGGGGAACGAAATGCCGTATTTAGTGCCGGCGTGTGCGTTGAGAATCATCGGCAGGAGCACGATCACGTTGCCGAGGAGAATTGTGAACAGGGCCTGATACCATGTCATGCCCTGCTGCATCAGACCCGATGCGAGCGTGTAGGTCGTGATGACCACCGCCATGCCGATCCATAACGCAGCGATGTTGTATGTGGACCATGTGCGGCGCGAAAGTGGCGTCGGGGCGAGGTCGGGATTCCAGAGTGGACTGGCAGAGAGTTCCTTGTCGAGCTCTTCGGATGCGTGCATGTGTCCAGTCGGATGAGTGGAGGTCTCGCGTCCTGCGGCCGACGTTTGTTTAGTGTTCGCGGATGCGGCGGATGAAGCGGATCAGAAACGCTAAAGACTGGTTTTTGAAAATAGTGTGCGCCGTACCTGATCCGCTTCATCCGCCTGATCCGCGCACAATTCACTCAGAGGTGCGCATTTCCGCTGGCGTTACCGGCGCATGCTCTTCATCGGATTGTGGAACTGAAACCCAAGATCGAACGTGAAATAGTTCACCCCCTGTTCCGGTTGCGCGGCAGTGTTGGTGACCCCGGGAACGTCATACTTGAAATTCTGGCCCACGTACCGCGCCTGTGGGGTGAGGCTGAAGATTCCGAGTAGTGGGATGTCAACTCCCACACCGACCTCGTATCCCGGATTCTTGTCGGTCGTGAGCGACTGGCTGCCGGTGCCGTAACCACCCTGAAGCTCGTTAAAGCTCACTCCGCCTTTGATCCACGGCCGTATCAACGACGACATGCCGGGCACCGAAAGCCTGACTCCGGCCGTCACACCGCGGAGTCGGTACTTGCCATCGGTGTTACAGTTGGCGCCTTCGCAGTCGAAGTTGATGTTGTCAAACCCCGCGTAAACTCCGAGTGGCCCAAACCCGATGCCGGCGTCTGCGCCGTAGCCGAAGCCGGTCTTGGCGGCGTCGAGGGCGGTAGTGCTGGCGGTCCCCGTGGTCTTGTCGGAGAACGCGCCGGTGGGAATGCCCGCTCCACCGCGGAGGCCGAAGTAGATCCCCTGTGCCTGGAGTGAGGGCGCGATTGCGATCAGCGCGCCGAGCACCACCATCGAACGGATCGATTTTGTCATGTAGTGTCTCTGCCTCGAAGAAGATTGCCCGCAGGTGGCGCAAGGTGCGCCGGAGCGGAGAAGCGAACCGGGTGAATTGAACATCTCGAGACGGGATGTTCAAGAAGTGCTACTGCATCCCCGCAGACGTTCTGGGCAGCCACTTGCCTCGCCCTTCCTTTCCCACGACGCGGTAATCATCCACGATCACGTCCCCTCGCGACAGCGTGGTGCGCGAGAAGCCTGCAAGGTCCCACCCCTCAAAGGGCGACCAGTCCGCGTTGGTCTCCATCGTCTCGCAATCGACCTTGATCGTGCTCGTTGGGTGAATGATCGCGAGATCTGCATCGGCTCCCACCTCGATCACCCCTTTCCGTGGATACAGTCCCATGATCTTCGCCGGATTGGTGCTGAGCTTCTGCACCATCTCGTCGAGCGTCAGCCGGTCCTTCAGCACCCCATGGGTGTAGGTCACTGGCAATAGCGTCTCGAGTCCCGGCATCCCCATCGGAATCTTCGTCCAGTCTCCGTCCCACATCGCTTTCTGCTCGCGCGTGAACGTGCACGTGTCGGTCGATATGACTGACACCTCTCCGTCCCTCAGTCCCTTCCACAGCCGCTCGGAATCCTTCGGCGTCTTGAGCTGAGGGCAGCAGGCAAAGAGATGCCCATCTTCGCGATCGAACACACTGTCATCGAGCACGAGGTACTGCGCGCACGTCTCAGCCAGCACCGGCACTCCGCGCCGCTGCGCCGCTTTCACGATGTCGGTGCCCTGCGCAGTGGACATGTGCACGATGTAGAGTTGACCACCCGTCACCTCGCTCCACGTGACCACGCGCTGAATCGCTTCCGCCTCGATGAAGTTGGGCCGGGTCATCCGATGGAGGCGCGCACCATATTGCTTCATCAACTCCGGTGTGTGATGTCTCGCGATCAACTCATCCAGCACTCGCGACGACTCGGCATGCACCAGCAGCATGGTGCCATACTCATGCATCTTCTCGAGCGTGCCAAAAAGCGCACGGTCGTCTGATTGCCACCCCTCGGACTCGTAGATCATGAACTCCTTGAAGGTGGTGAACCCGCGGTCCACCATCCCTTTGATCTGGTCCTTGTGCTCGTTGTAGCGCGTGATGCAGATGTGAAAAGTGTAGTCAATGAGCGCCTTCCCCTCGGCCCGCGCCATCCACTTGTCGGCGGCGTCGTTCAGCGAATCGCCTGCGTAGGGGATCGCGAAGTCGATCACGGTCGTTACGCCTCCCCGCGCTCCTGCCCGCGTACCGGTACGATAGTCGTCGGCCGAGACGGCGCCCATGAAGGGAAGCTCGAGATGAACGTGAACGTCGAGCACGCCGGGAATGACATGGTGATCTGTCGCGTCGATCACCTTCGTTGCAGATGACACTTCGAGATCCGGGCCTATCGCGGCAATCTTCTCTCCGGAGATCCCGATATCCGTGACAGTCGTGCCCCGCGGGGTGACGACGTTGCCACCTCTCACAATGGTATCGAATGTCATGCCGCTCCCAGCGCCCTGTGCATCACGTCCAGAGCGAAGTCGGCATCCGCAGCCGTGATACACATCGGCGGCTTCATGCGAATCACATTACCGTCGAGACCGCCCTTTCCGATGAGCACTCCCATTTCCCGAGCCTCTTCGAGCACCTGTAGAGTCTCCTCCTTCGCAGGTTGCCTGGTCGCCCTGTCGCGCACGAGTTCAACGCCGAGCATCAACCCCATGCCACGAACGTCGCCAATCAGGCGGTGCTCCTTCATGAGCTTCTGCAACCCCGCCTTGAGGCGTCCACCGACGACACGCGAGTTTTCCTGCAGACCGTCTTCATCGATTACGTCGATCACGGCGAGCCCCGCTGCCATGCACACGGGATTCCCGCCAAAGGTGTTGAAGTGCACCCGCTGGGTCAGCGCCTGCGCTATCTCCATCCGCGTCGTCACCGCAGCGAGTGGAACACCGTTGCCGATACCCTTGGCCATGACAACAAAATCGGGCACGACGTCGAAGTTCTCGAAGCCCCAGTAGTGCTCACCGGTTCGCCCGAATCCGGTCTGCACCTCATCGGCGATGCAGAGGCCTCCATACTCTCGCACGATAGCGTACGCCTCGCGGAGATAGTTGCTCGCCCCGGCAGTCGCTCCTCCAACACCCTGGATAGGCTCAGAAATGAAAGCGGCCACTTTGCCGGGCGTGGAATAGCGGATGAGATCCCTGATGTCTGCGGCGCTCTTCGTCGCGATCTCCTCAGGGGTTCCATTGAACGGACTTCTGTATGGGTCGGGGTTCACGACATGATGTATACCCGAGCTCACATTCACCGGATACTTCCACGTGCTATGCGACGTAAGAGTGTTCGAAAATGGAGAAGCGCCGTGGTAGGAGTTACGCAGCGCGATGACATCGGTATGGCCCGTGTATAGTCGCGCCATCTGCACGGCGAGATCGTTCGCCTCGCTCCCACTGTTCACGAAATACGTGACGTCGAGACCCTCGGGCATCTTCGACGCCAGCTTCTTCGCGAGCGCAGGCATCCCTGGATGCAGATAGATGGTCGTTGAATGCTGGAGCGTGTCCACCTGATCGTGGATCGCCTTCGTTATTCTGGGATGGCAGTGGCCACAGGACACCGTCACGATGCCGGCAAACATGTCGAGGTAACGACGCCCGGTCTCATCGAACAGCCACTGCATGTGGCCCTCGACGATCATGAGAGGATCCTTGTACAACGCAAAGATCGCGGGGTTGGCGAACTGCTTGCGCATCGCCAGCACTTCCGCTCGCGACGGGCCGGTGTAAGGCCGCGGCGAGTGATCCGAGGGCGGCATCGACCCCACTGTCTCCATCGGCCCACCCACTTCAGCGCGTGGCATCGTCGCCGTCATCTACTTCACCGCCTGTGCTGCATCCAGCTCGGCCGGAGCTGCATACCCTTCCACCGGCTCGTAACCACCCTGATAATCAGCGGTGCTGGGCCGGCGAATCTGCGACTGGAGTACGACGCGGTCGCGCCTCGACCCGCGGAAATCCTCGATCGAGTTGAACCCATGCTTCTCGAGAAACTCGCGAAATCCGTCGTTGAGCCGCTTGATAATGGCCGGCCCGACCGCGTGATCGAGCATCGCCGCGGTGCAGACCTGCACTGTTCCGCAGCCGAGAGCGAAGTAGCTCGCCGCCTGTGACATGTCGGATATGCCGCCGATTCCAGAAAAGCTCTTGTCGGGGAATGCCTGTGTCAGCTGGGCCATCTTGGCGAGTGCCATGGGCAGAATTGCTGGTCCTCCGAGACCCCCGCTCGACACGTACCCATCGACATTGATCTCGAACTCCAGTGTCTCGGGGTCGATCAGCGGAAGGGAAGGGAAAGTGTTCGACGAGACGATCGCGTCTGCGCCTCCCATGAAACAGGCGCCCGCCTCTTCGACGATGTTGGCGGTTGCTGGCGTGAGCTTGCACCACACTGGCACCTTTGCGACTTCCTTCACAGCTTCCGTAACCGTCGAGCAGAGAACCTTGTCCTTCCCGATATTCGAGCCCATGTCCTTCCGGTCCATGTGAGGACACGAGAAGTTGAGCTCGAGCCCATCGGCGCCGGCTTCCTGACACCGCTGTGCCAGCATCTGCCAGTGACCCAGCTCCTTGTCGTTCCCCGAGCCAGCCATGATCGACGCGATCAGCACCTTGCCCGGGTGCGCATCCTTGATGCGGCGAATCCGCGGCTCCCACCACTCGATGGGCTTGTCGGAAATGAGTTCCCAGTTCCACGACGAGTGCAGCGCCGCGTTGTCGCGCTTCTTCATCGACACCTGGGCATTTTCGTTCGACGTGCGCATGAACTTCGCTTTCGCGCCGTACACGTTCACGACTGGATGCAGGCCGATGGTTTTGGTGACAACCCCGCCCCATCCTGCGTCGAAGGCCCGCATGATGTTGCTCTCTGATTCCGTCGGCGGCGCCGACGAGAGCATGAATGGATTCTCGAATTGGATTCCGGTGAAGTTCACCGATGTGTCTACAGCCATCGTCTCCTCCATTTGCGTTTCAAGGCCATGTCGGCCAATCAGGACATCCAGTTTACGCCGTGCTCGCTGTTCCACTTGGTTGTCATCTTCTTGGACCGGGTCCAGAACTCGATCGAGCCGCGGCCTGTAATATCTCCCACGCCGAAGCGCGACTCGTTCCACCCGCCAAACGAGAACGGCTCGCGCGGCACCGGCACGCCGACGTTGACTCCCACCATTCCGGCACTGGCTCTCTCCATCACATAGCGCGCGGTTGCCCCACTCTCCGTGAACACAGACGCCGCATTTCCATAAGGCGAGGCGTTTTCGACAGCGAGCGCCTCGTCCAGATTCTTCGAGCGGATGATGACGATCACTGGGCCAAAGACCTCTTCCTGGGCGATCCGCATATCAGGAGTCACGTGATCGATGATCGTCGGGCCTACGTAGTACCCGCCTTCTTTCCCCTGCACAACGGTATTGCGGCCATCGACGAGAACCTTCGCTCCCGCGAGCTCGGCCTCAGTTACGTACTTCTCGATTCTCTCTTTCGCTTCTGCCGAGATCACGGGCCCGAGCGTCTTTCCCGGGACGACAGTCTTCGCGTGCTCTACCATCCGCTGGATGATGTGGTCCGTGTCGGAAACGGCCATCATCACCGACGCGGCCATGCAGCGCTGGCCCGCGCACCCGGACATCGACGCGACCACGTTCGACGAAGTCATTTCCGGATTTGCGTCCGGCATCACGATCAAGTGGTTCTTCGCTCCACCAAGCGCGAGTACGCGCTTCAGGTTAGCGGTTCCACGGCGATACACGAGCTTCGCGATTTTCGTAGACCCGACAAAGCTGATCGCCTCGATCCCCGAATGGTCGCAGATCGCCTCGACCACTTCCTTGCCACCGTGCACAACCTGGAATACGCCCTCGGGGAGCCCCGCTTCCGCGAGCAGCTCCGCAATCCTGTTGGCACTGAGAGGCACCAGCTCGGACGGCTTGAGAATCATGCAGTTGCCGAGCGCGATCGCGTTGGGAATGGTCCAGTTGGGGACCATGTTCGGAAAGTTGAATGGCGCGATCGACGCCACAACCCCCAGGGGGAAGCGCTCGATACGACACTCCACGCCGCGGCTCACTTCGAGAACCTCGCCTGCCGTGATTTGCGGCAGCGAGCACGCGAACTCTGTCAGCTCCATCGCCTTAAGGACTTCGGCCTTCGCTTCGGCGTAGATCTTCCCGTTTTCCTCGGTGATCAGGGCCGTGAGTTCTTCGATGTCGCGCTCGAGAAGCGCGCGATACCGATAGAAGACCTGAACCCGCTCCTTGATCGGCGTGGCCGACCAGGCGGGGAAGGCCGCCTGGGCGACAGCCACAGCTCTATCCAGTTCATCTCGCGATGAAAGCGGTACTTTCGAGATGACCGATCCGTCGGCCGGGTTGAACACGTCGAGATACTCGTATTCGCCCTTCACGAAATCGCCGGCTACGTAGTTCCGGACTTCGGGGTATTTCATGCCTTTCCCACAATGGTGATACTGATCTGGAAACTGTCATGCAAACCAGCGTCGGGCAAGGGAAAAGCCGGGTCAGGTAGTGGGTCAGTTTGATTGTAACGAATGCAGAACTAAAAAGCGGCCCTCGCAAAACGAAGGGCCGCTTCTCGTTCGTCGCTCATTCAAATTTGAATGAGTTGCTAGCCCTTTAGGGCTAAACCTTCGCCAGCTTGCGGCTCTCCGGCCTCCAGCCATCAATCTTGCTGTTGCGCATGGACAGACGAGATGGGTGAGCCGGAGCACGTACTTCTGTAAGTTCCCTCAACAAATCATCCACCGCATAACACTCGGACGGCTCATGGTTCACAACCAAGAGCCGTAAGAATCGGTCGGCAGTTACTCCCATCGGCTTGGCACCCTTCTCCCATCGGCAAACCGTTTCTCTGGTCACCCCCACCATCTGGGCGAAATCTGCGGTTGCAAGCCCTATGTGTTTTCGTAGAAAACGGACTTCGACGGAAGCGAGCATCCGCTGCTGCTTCACGAACCCTTCCGCGAGTACGCGGTGCAGTTGACCTATCCTAGGAATGGCAATCTCTTCCTTGCCGCACTCGGTGCACGTGGTGACTTCGACACCGTGCAACTCGACGTGTGGCAGGCCTCCCATTTCGTATCGCCTTACGGCACTCCGCTCTGTGGTCGTCAGACCACCGCACTCGTCGCATTTCATTGACTGATTCTCCATGCAGTTACCACTCTAATCCGAGTCGCTGACACTAAGGCAACGACTATACAAATACGTTGAGTTGACACCTTGTACCGCCACTCTCCGTTCACGAATTCGGCGGGGTAGACAGCGCCTCCCCGGATCACGTTGAGGCAGTCGGTTGTCTCTAGCTCGTCGTTCTTCATCTCTTCTTGGGCATGGCCGGAGAATGCCACAACCCCCGTTTCTACAATGCTGCGAAAGAGGGGACGCGCTTCTCCGGGCTTCATTTGTCGCCGTGGGTCAGGCTCCTTTGCCATAGTATGACAATATATCACACTGTGATGTAACATCACAGTGCCAGTTCTACTCCCAAGAGGTACGAGGGGTCCATTTTTTCCAGAATTTCTTCGATTGTCCAAACGTGGTCAGCGATTCCGGCGGCCATCGCCGGGGTCATCTTGATTCCCTTCGCGGCCTTGGTCAGCGTCTGGTGGGGGCGGCAGTAGTTGTAGAACATGAAATTGAGGCTGACCGCGTTGGCATGGTTCTCGGCTTTCTTTGAGAAGCCATTGGTCAGTCGCGTGAATCTCCGCATTCCCATTCTCATAGAGAGATTCGACCGCTCGACGTAGGACGTAGAAACTTTTTCCATGTCGGGATTGCCCATGATTGCGGTCTTAATCGCTCCCGTGCAAACCATCGGGCTATAGCGGCGCTGACGCTCAAGCTCGTCCAGCGGCAGACCGTAGGTCTTTACGATTTGTCCGAAGTCAACGCCGTTCCAGCCGAATGCGTTTTCGACTGCCGCCAGATACCAGCTAAGAAGTGAACTTGGCCCACTACCGCCGGGTCAGGCTCTATTGTATGCGCAGACGGGACTTAGTAGCCCCGGCCTGAATCTCCGTCGCCGCCGGCTACTACGATCGCCACGATCACGATTGCCGCCACGACAGCCCCAATAAGGATCAGCTTCCTGTTCGATCGGGTCATCGCAGCCGTCGAAGAATTTTTCGCGCTCGCGGTGGTCTCTGCCGGCATCGCGGTTTGCGCGACGTTGTTAGATACTGCGCTCGGCGAATAGGCCGAACTGGTGGGCCTCCCGGCGGCACCCGCACCAGCGAGTGTCTGGCACCCCATTACGATGACAGTCGAACCCAGCGCGACAACGGATCTGAGCGATCTCATCTCTGAATCCCCCTTAGGTTGAACGGTACCCCGCAGAATCAGTGTTTTGCCGGGTCTAAGTAGGGTTGAACCTGATAATCACGCAAGGCGGCTGAGGCCACTAGCTTTCGCGGAAAGCCAACTGAATCTTGCCCGCCACTCTCAGCGCCATGACTGACAATCTCCAGGTTCGCATTGACGCCGCGCTCTCCAGCGTCCGCAACAACCGCCTCGGCCTTAACATCCTCGAAGCCGGAATGGTCCGCGACCTCGCGACCACGCTCGATGGAAAGGTGCGCTTCAGCATCCTTCTTTCAGCCGCCGACGATGCGACGATCGTGCGAGATGCCCGACAGACCGTAGAACAGGTGCAGGGAGTGACGGAGGTTCGTGTTGACGTGCGCGATGCAGCCCAGCCGGGAGGGAGTGCAGTGAAGCCCGCCGAAACCAACGAGGCGCTACCACCGCCACCTCGATCAGGAGGCAAGCCGCGCTCACTCCCCGTGATGGGGCAGGAGCCACAATCGCAACGCGCCGCGGTCCCCGCGCCGACTCCCGTCAACTATCCCAACCTGGGAACCGTAATCGCGATCTCGAGCGGCAAGGGAGGAGTCGGCAAGTCAACGGTCGCCACCAACCTGGCGGTGGCGCTCGCCAGGCTCGGCGCGCGAGTCGGGCTGATGGACGCGGACATCTACGGGCCGAACATCCCGAGAATGATGGGAATCAGCCAGCCGCTCCAGGTCGATCCCGACGCGCGCATCATTCCTCTCGAAGCGCATGGAATCAAGCTCGTCAGCATCGGTTTCCTGATCGAGCGTGATCAGCCGGCGATCTGGCGCGGGCCCATCATAATGAAAGTCATCACTCAGTTTCTGCGTGACGTGAACTGGGGCCAGCTCGATTTTCTTCTCGTCGATATGCCCCCGGGCACCGGCGACGCGCAGCTCTCACTCGTTCAGGCAACTCACGTGGCGGGCGCGATCATCGTCACTACGCCTCAGGACGTGGCCGCAGGTGACGCGCTCCGCGGTGCAAAAATGTTTCAGCGCGTAGATGTTCCAGTCATTGGGGTGATCGAGAACATGAGCTGGTTCGACTGTCCACACTGCGGCAAGCCGATGAGCATCTTCGGATCAGGCGGGGGAGAGAAGCTCGCCGACGAACTCGGCGTTCCATTGCTTGGACAGATTCCGCTCTATCCGCAGGTGCTGGTGGGAGGAGATGCAGGGCAACCCATCGTCGTGGGCGAGCCTGAATCAGCGGCTGCTCTCGCTTTGATAAAAACTGCGGAGCGCATAAACGCGGCCTATCCTCGCTCATCGAATTGAGCGAGCGGCGGGCTACACCCGCTTGAAGTCGCCGCGCCAGTAGGACAGCAGAACCGCACCGAACCCGGTAGTCACAGCGATGAACGTCACCGCCGCAGCGAACGACTCGAGCATGGCGCCAACGAGCGGCACTCCGCTCAGTGCAGCGGTTACCAGCCAAAGCCCAAGGTAAACCGCGGTCCCGGTGAGGAACGAGCGAAGCATCGCTCCATTCGCAGTCTCGTCTTCGCTATTGCGAGTAATTGCCGCACCGGTCATCGTCGCGACGGCAATAAACCCGAACATCGCGACTCCTGCCACAATGAACATGAATGCCACGAGTCCCAGAGGGATCAGGACAATTCCGATTAGAGTCGCAGCGAGCAGCACCATCACGGCGATGGCCCCAGGCACGATGGCGAGTTGACCGAGAATACCCGATCCAAGTGACTTGCCGACGCCCTGCTGCATGGTGCGGATAACGATTTCGAGCTTGTCGGCTCCGAATGCCATAAGAACGAACCCAACAAGCGCAACGATGACGAGCCATCCAACAGCCATTCCCACCGACCGCCCCGTATTGTGCCTGCCGCCGCCAACAAACGCGCGAGTCGCGCGGGTCTGGTTCGCCAGAATCTTTACCTGTCCGGCAAGGTTCGGGCTTATTGCGATCACCGCGCCCACGACGTGAGCGACCGATCCGGAGGTGCCGATGTCTGCTCGCACCTTCTTTCCTGGAATCATTGATGCAGTTACAACGAGAGCGAAGAGGAAGGCGATGCGTCTCATTGTCAGGCCGCCTTGCGGCTAGCGGATGCGGCTGCGCGAAGCACGGCCGTTGCGGCAACAGCTCCAGCCGCGAAAGATCCAAACACAGCCATTCCGGCTCCAGTACCAGCGGAAGCAGCGGCACCCGCAGCGGTTGCAGTAACCGAAGCGGTCGCATCAGTTGCGAGACCCGTAAGGAAGGTCATCGTGCTCGCGCCGAAGATCCGGCTGACGAACATGAACAGATTCAGGTCGAAGAAAGCGACGAGAGCCACGACCGTCATTGTCATGCCGAGGGAGGCGACGAGCGCGGTTGCGGCGATGCGGGCGGGGATCGAGCGGCGCAGGTCGGGCTGCATCGGGGCAGGGGCGCGACGCTCGATCGGCGCGTTGTATCGGGGCTCCATCGCGCGAATGTCACGCACCACGGGAACCTGCACGGCACCGCCGATCCGCACCTGCGCCATCACCTTGTCCGCGAAATGCGGAGAAGGCGCGAACTGCGGAAGCTGTTTCATCGCTGCCGCGATCGGCGCGAACTCTTCGTCTGAGAAGTCGTCTGTCAAAAGATCCTCACGAAGGGATTACGGCGGGCGCGCGGCCCGGGTTTCACGATTCTGCAATTCATTTGGCAGGCCAGTTTCGGACCGTCCACGGCCCTTTTTGATGTACCCGGACGGAGCCCCGATGAGACATTCATCGGACCTCACCAAGTGCCGTCCGCAGCTCGTGCCGGGCGCGGTGGATATACGTCTTTACGGTACCCAGCGGGAGCTTCACGATCTCGGCGATTTCTTCGTAAGACTTGTCATCGACATGCCTCAGCATGATGCAGGCCCGGTATTCCGGCCTGAGCTTCCCGATCGCTCGCTCGATGGCGGATCCGAGTTCTTTGGACTCGAGCTCCTCCAGCGGGGATTCGCCTGGCGACACCACAGCGATGGACGTTGCCCTCGCGCTTTCCGCCGTGACGGCATCGGGCGCACCTTCGATGCTGATCGTGTCCACCCGGCGCCGCCGCAGGTGATCGATAGTCAGGTTGTTGGCAATCTTGAACAGCCAACTCGAGAACTTGAACTCGGGGCTGTACCGGTCGAGGTTGTTCAAGACCTTGATGAAGGTCTCCTGCGCCAGATCCTCGGCGGTCTCACGATCACGGACCATTCGAAAAACAAGCGAGAACACCGGTCGTTCGTATCGGGTGAGCAGCTCGCGGTACGCAGCTTCCGAACCCTTTCTCGCCTGGGCGACGACTTCGGGGTCGGAAAGTGTGGTCAAGGGGGGAGAAGCGGCTCCTGAAGGCATTGGCGGAGACAAAGTTAGCTTGCCACGATGCCCTGTGCGCCGTCAACTTTGGCCCGGCCTGCACATCCAGGAGTCCTTGACCTCGACCGACGGAACCGTGATCGCAGCGGAACGCCCTTCACTCATACGCGCCATTGGCAAGTGGGCGCTCACCGCAGCGATCATCAACAGTGTGATCGGAAGCGGCGTTTTTGGCCTGCCTTCGCCAGTGACAGCATTCGCGGGCGAGTGGAGCCCGCTCGCCGTGTTGATAGCGGGATGCGGCATCTTCGTAATCGTGCTTTGCTTCGCCGAGGTTGGCAGCAGGTTCGATGGGGCGGGAGGGCCGTATCTCTACACGCGTACGGTCTTTGGCCCAGCGCTCGGTTTCCAGGTGGGATGGCTGCACATCTGGACTCGATTGCTTTCGTGCGCAGCGGTGCTCAATGTGCTGAGTGCGTATCTGGCACCGCTCGTCCCATGGGCGGGAAGCCCCGTTGGCCGGGCATCGGTGATGATCTTCACCATGACCCTCGTCACGGTGATCAATGTGATTGGCGTGCGCCAGGCCGCGTGGACCGTCAGCGCCTTCACGATTGCGAAACTTCTTCCGCTTGCGCTGCTGATTGTACTTGGAATGTTTCAGATCGACCGCGATGTCATTGCGACCCAGCACGTCGCCGATCCGAAGTGGACCGAAGCTGTGCTTCTGTTGATGTTCGCGTACGGGGGATTTGAATCCGGTGTCGTAGCCGGAAGCGAAACGCGCGATCCGAAGCGCGATACTTCGTTCGCGCTCATTACCGCGATGCTGGTGATCACGTTGATCTACTGTCTTGTGCAGCTCACTGTGGTCGGAGTGCTTCCCAATGCGGCGTCGAGCAAGGCCCCCGTCGCTGAGGCCCTCGGTGCGATGCTCGGTCCAGCCGGGCTGCTCCTCGGCAGCATCGCCGTCATAGTCTCCGTATATGGATGGCTTACGGGATTCTCGCTCATGGGTTCGAGAATCATCTACTCGATGGCATCGGCGGGCGAGTTTCCGCGGTTGCTTGGAACCGTACATCCGAAGACGCGAACACCGTATGTTGCGATCATCATCAATTCTGCGATCGGTCTTGGTCTGGGTCTGGTAAGCAATTTCGGTCAGTTAGCGACTTTCAGCGCCATTGCGCGGCTCGGGATCTACATTGCTACTTGTGCGGCGCTGATCGCGCTTCGGCGGAAGTCGGGCTTGCCCGAAACCTTCCGCGCCCCCGGAGGAATTGCTCTTGCAGCAGTCGGGATAGTTTTCTGTCTCTGGCTGTTGAGCACTCGCAGCCTTGCGCAGGCGTGGTTTCTTCCGGTGGTCATCGCCATTGGAGTCCTTGTGAGCTTGCCGGGATGGCTCGCCCGCCGTCAACTTTCGCCGGATGCAAGGCTCAACGGAAAATGAGACCGCGATTCGTGCGGCTGAAGGCGGTGAAGAGAAGCCCGGCTATGTGCGCGGCATTTTCTCGGAGATTGCTCCTCGTTACGACCTCCTCAATCACATCCTCAGTCTCAATATCGATCGCGTCTGGCGGCGGAAGGCGATCGCTGAGCTGAACGTTGGGCGAAGTCCTGCGGGAAACTATCTGGACCTTTGCGCCGGCACTCTGGACATCAGCGTCGCGCTGGCGGCGACGAAGGGATTCGCCGGGTCGGTGATCGGTGCCGATTTCGCGGAGCCGATGCTGAGAGCCGGGCTCGGCAAAATCGGCGCGGCGAGAATAGCCCCCGTAACAGCTGATGCTCTCAGTCTGCCGTTGCCCGACGCATGCATGGCCGGCGCAATCGTGGCGTTCGGCATCAGAAATGTCGCCGATCTGGATGCATGTCTGAGGGAAGTACATCGGGTGCTCGAGCCGCGTGCGCGGTTCGTGATTCTCGAATTCTCCACGCCACGATCGGCGGTCGTGAACGCGGGGTACCAACTTTACTTCAATACTGTTCTTCCAGTCATCGGCGGGCTTGTGAGCGGGCATCGGACGGCCTATCGCTACCTGCCTCGTTCGGTGGCGAACTTTCCGGCTCAGGAAGAGCTTGCGCGGCGGATGACGGCTGCGGGTTTCAAGAAGGTGGAATGGAGTTCGCTGACTCTTGGAATAGCCGCGATTCACGTTGGTGAGCGTACCTAGCGCAGCGAACGCAAGAACTGGATTGCATCCGCCTCACGGTTATCAATCGCTCGTCATGATGAACAACGGCGCGCCGTCGAACTCATAGATCGGGCGCAGGCGCTCCGTGTTGTAGTACTTCCTGACATCGACGATTTTCTTTTCCGACGTCACGCTCGTGATCGGAACGCTGTCGTAAAAGCCGCGGTGGACGCTCACGAGACGGCCGAACTGCTTCTTCAGGATCAGGTCGAGCGCGAGATTGCCGAACGCCATCGGCACGATCGAGTCGAGTGCATCCGGATCGCCCGAGCGAACGAGGTAGCCGAGCCGCTGGCTGACGACATCGATTCGGCGGCCGTTGTTGTACCTGGGTGAGTACTCCTTGAGCGCGGCCGCGACCTTGTCACCGATGCCGCCGAGCTTGCGGTGCCCGAACATGTCCGTCTCTTCGCTCTCGAAGCTCATTCCTTCCTGCGCTTTGAAATCTGCTCCTTCCGATACGAGTGCCACCGAGTACTTGCTGGGATTCCTGTTGTGGTCGTAGGTCAACAGCTCGGTCAGATGCTCGAGGTCGGCCGAATACTCGGGGATGAGGCAGCGGTCGGCCGCACCGGCCATCGTCGGCAGCAGTGCCGTGAAGCCGGCGTATCTGCCGAAGACCTCGATGACGAGAAAGCGCTCGTGGGACCCGGCGGAAGTGCGCAGCCGGTGCGTTAGCTCGATCGTGCGCGTGACGCAGGTACTGAAGCCGATGCAGTAATCGGTGCCGTACACGTCGTTGTCCATCGTCTTCGGGATGGCGACGACGTGTACCCCTTCATCGTGAAGGCGTTTGCCGTAGCTAAGCGTGTCGTCGCCGCCGATAGGAATCAGCACATCGACTCCGATGTGCTCGAGGTTTCGGAGCACGTCCCTCGTGACGTCGTTTACGGCGAGGTCGTAGCCGGTGAGGTGCGCCGGCACGCGCTCGCGCGGCAGGTGGCTGGGCCGCGTTCGAGACGTGTGGAGGAAAGTGCCGCCGGTCCGTCCGGCCCGGTTCACGATGGCCTCCGAGAGTTCCTGCACGCTTTCGGAGTTGTCGGCTCCGTCGTCCCGGTTGTAGTCGACGAGTCCCGCCCAACCGCGCCGAATGCCGACAACGCGGTACCCTTCGCGCAGCGCGCGGATCGTGATCGCCCTGATCGCAGGATTGAGACCGGGGACGTCGCCGCCGCCGGTGAGAATCGCAATTGTTCGCTTGTTGCTCGTCATGCGGTTTAAAGCTATCGCGGAGGCAGGTTATTCATCGGTCCGGAAGCGCCGGGCTGGGGCTGCCTAACTGGTTATTAGCCGGCCTATCGGCCGAGCACAACGTCGATACTCGTCAATATCTGCTCGAGGCGCTTCGGCGCGAGTTTCCCAATACGTCGGCTGAGATAGGTGCGATCGACTGCGAACAGTTGCGATGCATTGGCCACCGAGTCTTTCGGCAGGCCAGCCACCTTGGCTGGCAAGAATGTGTTTCCCGGTGCGGCTTCCCACGTCAGATTGCTCGTGAGCGGGACACACACCACTGTCGCGAGTCGGCTGCGGTTCAACGGATTACCCTGAACTACAACAACTGGTCGCCGAAAGCCCGCCGCTGAGCCTGCGGGCACCGACAATTCCGCCCACCATATCTCGCCCTGTGCGACCTCTACCATTCGACACGCTCCAACACCGAGCGCGCCGCAGCGAGCACGAACGGATCGCGCGGCTCATCAAGCTGGTCGACGACACGGTTCATCGCATCGGTGACCTCATCCGGGGCATGACGGCTCAGGTACTCGGCCAGCGCGTCCGCATACAGCTGGCTGCGAGATTTCTGCGATCGCTTCGCCTGGCGCTCGGCCGCGCGAAAGACGGCGTCCGGGAGGGAGATGGCTGTCTTCATACCTTTAGTATAACCGCGTTCACAGTAGACGCAACGTCTCTGCCTCGGGCGGGTCTGCCGTAGTCGGGGGCGCCAGTCGTCGCCAGTGGTCCACGGGACTCTGAACGCCTATGAAACCCTCCGCGTCTTTCCCATCTCTTTTGGAAAGCGGCGAAACCACGACGATAGCAGCAACAGTTCTTCTATTTCATGAGTGGGCACGCTCGTCGTCGGCTGCTCGTGACCCGAGAACATGTCCTCAGCCAGTCGTTTGAGCTTGGCTCGTTGCCATGACGACCGCGGTTTGTCGAGCTCGGCTCGCACCACTCCGCGCTTCACCAGATACACTCGATCCTCACCCTCATGGCCCTTGACAGTGTACACGAACGACAGCTTCTCCACCGCAAACCGCAGGCGTCCGAATTGTTCGCGCAGCGCGTCGAGACGGCCGAGCTTGTCGCGATAGGATGCGGCGCGCTCGAATTCAAGCGCTTCGCTCGACTGTTCCATCTTCGCCCGCAGCGTCTCGATGGGGCCGTCGCTCGAACCGTCGAGAAAAGCGCGTGCAGAGGTAACCCGTTCGTTGTACGCGCCCGCCGAGCATCCACCGACGCACGGGCCAAGGCATTTGGCGATTTCGAAGCGGATGCACCCCGGCGTGCGCGGTGAGAACTGAAACAGCTCCTGCTGGTCGCTGAAATGCATCTTCGTATCAACGCTGCAATCGCGAAGCATCAACGCGTCGCTGAGTTCGCGCAGTGCCTCGCCGAGGCGTTGCGCACCGACGAACGGGCCGTAGTAGACCGATGCATCGTCGGCCGACGCGCCTCGCACGACCATTAGCTTCGGCGCTGCGCCCTTCGTGAGCTTGATGAACGAGTAATGCGTCACGTCCCGCTTCATCGCGACATTGAGACGGGGACGAAACGTCTTGATGAGCCGTAGTTCGCGCAGCAGCGCAGCAAATTCGCTCGGCGTGTATTCCCAGTCGATCGTCTCCGCCTCGCGAAGTATGCGGGCACCTTTGTCCGCTGGGTACGAGCATCGAAAATAACTCAGCAGTCGGCTGCGCAGCCGTTTCGACTTGCCAACGTAAACGACTTCGCCGGTCGCGGACAGCATCCGGTAAATGCCAGGCCGATCCGCGGCGCCTGCGCGCACGATGCTCTTCATCGCCGAGATCTGGGCTTCGCTCGTCGGCTGGCGCCGCTCGGCACGAGCGCGAGCGCGGCTCACGATTGGCAACGCGCGCAAAAGACCGTAGCGCGGCCGTCAACGGCATGAGTGCCGATGAGGCGCGCTCCGCAGCGGAAGCACGGTTTGCCTTCGCGGCCGTAGGCCTGAAGTTTCTCAGCGAAACTGCCTCGCTCTCCTCGGGCATCGCGATAGTCGCGGAAGCTGGTGCCGCGAGCTTCGATCGACTCCCGGAGAACGGCGACGATTTCGGTGCGAAGCCGGGTGGTTTCGTCGAGGGTGATCGTGCGAGATGCCCGCGACGGGTCGATTCCCGCCCGCCACAACGCCTCGTTGGCGTAGATGTTTCCGATACCCGCGATCCGCTTCTGATCCATCAGGACTTTCTTCACCGGCTGAGACGATACCCGAAGAGCCCCCGATAATTGGGCGTCGGTGAAGGTTTGGTCAAGTGGTTCTACTCCGAGAGCCCCGGCGTACTCCTCGAAGCGGTTCGCGCTCATCAGCGCTACGGTTCCAAGCCGCCTGACGTCGCAGTAGTGAAGCGAGCAGCCGTCGTCCAGTTCCAGCCTCATCGTCGAGTATGCGAAGTGTGCCTGGTCTATCTCCCCGTCATCTATGATGAGCGCGCCGGTGAACCTCGGCTGGACAACTATGTGGTCGCCGCTCGACAGGTCGGTGACGACCAGCTTTGCGCGCCGCCAGCTTCGGAGAATCTGCGCACCAGCCAGTCGTTCTGCGAAAGCAGGCATCGCCACCTCCCGGAGAACATCCGGCCTGGTCACCGACGCAGAGACGATGGTTCTCCCGGCTACGGCGCCGTCCAGATCCCGCGCAATTGTCTCGGTCTCAGGTAGCTCGGGCATCTCGCTCGAGCTCACGCCAGCCGATGTCGCGCCGAAACTGCCTGCCCTCGAACGTCACCCGCTCGGCGTAGTCGCTCGAGCGCGTGGCCGCTTCCCGAAGGGTGGCTCCGACTCCCGTGATCGCGAGCACGCGGCCACCGCTCGTGACCAGCTCTGCGGAGTCGCGGTCGCGCGCAGTCCCCGCGTGAAAAACGCAGACTCCGTGCGGAGGCGCGGGCATCCGGATGGCATCGCCCTTTCGTGGCGAATCAGGATAGCCGTGGGCCGCGAGAACGGTCGTAACGGCATAGGAGTCGGACCATCGAAGAGGGCCGATGCCGGACAGAGATTCACCGCGCGCGATCGCCACCAACGGCTCGAGCAGTGAACTCTCGAGGAGAGGAAGAATCGTCTCCGTCTCGGGGTCGCCGAATCGGCAGTTGAACTCCACCACCCTGGGCCCCGATTGGGTGAGCATCAGGCCCGCGTAGAGAAGTCCGGTGAATGGAGTTGCATTGGCGCGCATCGCAGCGAGAGTCGGCTCGATGATAGTGTCGATCGCGTTATCGATGAGCGCCGCGGTCGCCAGACTCACCGGCGCGTAAGCACCCATGCCGCCTGTGTTGGGCCCGATGTCTCCGTCGAGGAGACGCTTGTGGTCCTGCGCGGCAAGCATCGGGAGAATGACGGTCCCATCGGTGAGGACAAAAAGCGAAAGCTCCTCACCCTCCATGTATTCCTCGACCAGAATTTCCTCACCAGCTTCACCGAACGCACTGTCGCGGAGCATCATGTAAACGGCGCGCTCGGCCTCCTCGCTGCTGCGGGCGATCACGACGCCCTTTCCCGCGGCGAGGCCAGATGCCTTGACTACCACGGGCACGCCGAGTTTCGCGATCGCCTTGAGTGCGTCGTCGGGGTCGGTGTGATGAGATGCCATCGCGGTGGGAATCCCCGCCTTCAGCATCAACGACTTGGCGAATTGCTTTGACGTCTCTATCTGGGCCGCGGCGCGTGTCGGCCCGAAAATGGCACGGCCCTTTTCCTTGAACGCATCGACTATTCCCGCGGCGAGCGGCCCTTCCGGCCCTACAAACGTCAACTCGACGTCGGCGCGCTCCGCAAATCCAATCAATCCGCGCACATCGTCGGATTTTACCGGGATGCATTCACCGAGCTCGCCGATGCCGGCATTCCCCGAGGCGCAGATTATCTCGAGTGAGGGATCGTCGCGCAACAGTTTCCACGCGATCGCGTGCTCCCGGCCTCCGTTGCCGACAAGCAGCAGTTTCATGCGAACATCGAAACGGCAGAACAGCTTTTTTCAACACAGATGACACAGATGACACAGATGGCACAGATGGTAACGACGAAACGGATGAAACCGAGGGAAACGACTGACATCACCACCTCTCCCGTTTTCATCTGTGTCATCTGTGTCATCTGTGTCATCTGTGTTAAAAAGCTGTTGTCCTTAAGAACTCGATCAGGAAAACGCCTGCTCGACGTCGGCGAGAAGGTCTTCGATATCCTCGACTCCGCACGAAAGCCGAATGAGCCCTTCGGTGATTCCAAGCTGCGCGCGCCGGTCTATCTCGACCGATGCGTGAGTCATCGATGCGGGATGGCTGATGAGACTCTCTACGCCGCCGAGCGATTCTGCCAGAGAGAACACGCGAAACTTCCTTAGAACTTCACCGGCGCGCTCTTTCGTTCCCATCTCCACCGAAATCATCCCCCCGAAGCCCTTCATCTGGCGCTTCGCGAGGTCGTGCTGCGGATGCGACTCGAGTCCGGGGTAGATGACTTTATCTTCGCCGAGTTTGTTCGCGAGCCAGGCGGCGATGCTGCGCCCATTGGCGTCGTGGCGCGGCATGCGCAGATGCAGGGTCTTGGTGCCGCGAAGCGCGAGCCATGAATCGAACGGGCCCGGCACGGCACCGGCGGCGTTCTGTATGAACTGGAGTCGCTCAGCGATCTCGTCGCTTCGCGTGATCGCGATGCCGCCGATCATGTCGCTATGGCCGTTGAGATACTTCGTAGTCGAGTGGTACACAATGTCGGCGCCATGATCGAGCGGCCGCTGAAAAAACGGCGTTGCGAACGTGTTGTCCACGATGAACGTCGCGTGCGAACGCTTCGCTATTTCGCCGACGGCGGAGAGATCTGTCAGTCGGATTAGCGGGTTCGTCGGCGTCTCGATGAGAATCGCCTTCGTGTTCGGCTTTACCGCGTCGGCAACACGCTCTGGATCGCGACTGTCAACGAATGTGAACTCCATCCCGAAATGCTGCAGAATCTTGTCGAACAGGCGGAATGTGCCGCCGTAGACGTTCTCTCCGCAGACGATGTGATCGCCGCTCCTGTAAAGCTTCATTATCGAATCGAGACATCCCATGCCGCTCGAGAAAGCAAAGCCGTGGATGCCGCCTTCCAGTGCGGCGACATTTCGCTCGAGCGCTTCACGCGTGGGATTCTTTCCGCGCGCGTACTCGTATCCCTTGTTATCGCCCAGCCCTTCCTGCACGTAGGTGGAGGTAGTGTAAATGGGCGTCATGATCGCGCCCGAGAGGAGGTCGGGGCGCTGTCCGGCGTGAATCGCGCGGGTGCCGAAGCCGGCCGATGCGTCTTCGTCGAATATGCGGGTCATTCGGTTGAGTCGAAGGTTGGGTGATTCGTCAAAGATAAGCCGCCGGGGGTCCGCTGGCAGAGCGGCGATGACCCTGTAGCTTCCCGCGCATGAGATCGATCAAACGCTTTCAGTTGGTCGCGGTGTGGCTCGCGTTGGCATCTAGCGGGTGTGCCTCGCCAAATGGCCCTCCCGATACGATAAGGGTGCTC
>JBKJRW010000015.1:0-3349 GCA_046593165.1 Gemmatimonadaceae bacterium | reverse complement strand
TCCAACAGCATCTCCGTGTTTGCGGATAAGATTCAAGAGGGATACAAGTTCAAACCAACACGGCCGAGATAAATCCTGAACCGGTTTTGGGTTTCAGGTCAGTTGTGTGGCCGGGCGTGAAGCTGCGTCCTCCAAAGAAAGCATCAAAGAAAACTCAAGAGCAGGCGGCACGCGATACTCGCAAAGGAAAGAGCACTGCCGAAGGAAAGAAATCAGCAAAGCGTTCGCGCGCAACCTTGGGTGCACTCAAGCGTGAGGGACGCAACGCTGCATCCAAGAAGGCGCTATCGCGCCAGGCTCGCAGCGCGGCAGCCAGGCGTTCGGCGGCCTCGCGCTCGCGATCGGCCAGGAAGGCGGGCGCTACACGCAAGAAATAGGATCGCCCTGGTGCACCGATTGCCGTTTAACAATGCCGCGTAGCCCCATCGCGACATCGGAGCCAGCGCTTCCGGTATTTCCGTTAACTCGGAGACATGACAGATGAACAAGATCGATTTTGCAGCGCTCCGCGATGGTATGGTTGACCGTCAGGTGGCAGGGCGCGGCGTGCGCTCGCGTTTGGTTCTTGACGCTATGCGAACCGTCCCGCGCGAGGCCTTCCTGCCCGAGCCTCTACGAGAATTCGCGTATGAAGATGCACCATTGCCGATTGCCGGGGAGCAGACAATCTCTCAGCCTTATATCGTCGCGCTGATGACCGAGGCTTTGGCGCTCAAAGGCGGTGAAGATGTGTTGGAGATCGGCACCGGCTCGGGTTACGCGGCGGCCGTCCTCTCGCGAATTGCCCGGAATGTTTACACGGTCGAGCGCATCGGCCAGCTCGCCGAAAAAGCTGCTGCGACGCTGGCCCAGCTCGGCTATGCGAACGTGCACGTGCTGCATGCCGATGGAACGCGCGGTTGGCCCGATCACGCGCCGTATGACGCAATAGTGGTTGCGGCTGGCGGCCCGGAGGTACCGGAATCTTTGAAGGCTCAACTCAAGATCGGAGGCCGGCTGGTAATTCCTGTGGGGATTGATCAGCGCGTTCAGGAATTGCTGCGCGTGATTCGTGTATCGGAGGACCAATACGAGACCGAGGATATCGCGGACGTCCGCTTCGTCCCGCTTGTAGGCGAAGAAGGTTGGGCACCTGAGGAGGGCAGTTCCGTCGCGCCGGAATATCGCCCTGCGATCAAGACGGCAGACGCGACGCTGGCAAAGACTATTGCGACATCCTGCGAGAAGTTTGACGCGATCGACTCCGCCGACCTCGAACCACTGCTGCGGCGGATCGGCGATGCGCGTGTCGTTCTCCTCGGGGAGGCAACGCACGGCACTTCGGAGTTCTATCGCATGCGCGAGCGCATTTCGCGCGATCTCATCGAGCGGAAGGGGTTCTCATTCGTCGCCATCGAGGGCGATTGGCCGGACGCAGCACGTATCGATCACTACATTCGGCATGCTGAGTATCCCCCATCCGAATGGACGGCGTTCGCCCGTTTCCCTGTCTGGATGTGGCGTAACCAGGAGGTGCGAGACTTCGTCGACTGGTTACGAGCACGCAATGGAACTGTGGAACCCGGCAAGAGGGTGGCGTTTCATGGCCTCGATCTCTACAGCCTCTACAACTCGATCCGCTCGGTATTGAACTACCTGGAGGATGTCGACCCGCTAACCGCGCAAGTCGCCCGCCAGCGCTACGGATGCTTGACCCCGTGGCAATCCGACCCCGCGACCTATGGCCAGGCGGCGCTGACCGGTACCTACCCGACCTGCGAGCGTGAGGTTGTCTCCATGCTTCTGGACCTGATGAAAAAGCGCCATGCCTATGCCGAACACGACGGAGAGCGGTTCCTGGATGCTGTGCAGAACGCGCGCCTCGTCGCCAACGCCGAACGCTATTACCGGATCATGTATTACGGCTCTCGCGCTTCGTGGAATTTGCGGGACAGTCATATGTTCGAGACCTTGAAGACACTTCTCGATTTTCATGGGCCCGAAAGCAAGGCCATCGTCTGGGCGCACAATTCGCACGTGGGCGATTCCGCAGCGACAGAAATGTCTTCGCGCGGTGAATACAACATCGGCCATTTGTGCCGCAAGGAATTCGGCAACGCGGCGTACTCGATCGGCTTCGGGACTAACAGCGGTTTCGTCGCAGCGGCCTCGGACTGGGACGGTCCGATGGAGATCAAAGCCGTCCGCCCTGCGCTGTCCGGGAGTTACGAGCGGTTGTGCCACGAAGCGGGGTCTCCGCGGTTTCTGCTGCCCTTGCGAAGTCCCATCCCGGCAGGCCTTGCCGAGGGTCTGTTGAAGCCGCGGCTCGAACGCGCCATCGGCGTGATCTACCGGCCCGAGACAGAACTTCAAAGTCATTATTTTCAGGCGGTTCTGTCGCGCCAGTTCGACGAATACATCTGGTTCGACGAGAGCAAGGCGATAACACCGCTGGTGACCGAGGAGATCAAGGGCCTTCCTGATACGTACCCATTCGGCCTCTGAAGCGGACCATGGAGGCCTTTAGGGACACGCGCCATGTACTCGACAAGCTCGCCTGGATGCGGGGCAGCCATTACCCATGTCATGGCCTGCAGCTGGCATTTTCCGGGCTATCTCGTTCGAGGCTTTGGCTAATCGGTTGTCGCGGCGAGGTTTTAAATGTGAAGACGATTGAGGAAGCACGGTGAAAACGAGCGTTATTGAAGTGCACGACATGCTGTCTGCATTGAGCGTGGACGGAGTGGAAAAGCGGATTGGCGAAGTGCCGGGTGTCGAAAGCGTTACAGTGAATTACGCTGCGGGAAGCGCGACAGTGCGTTACGACGAAACCCGCCTCGATGTCGACGATATCAAGGCGGCCGTGCACCAATCCAGGTATCAATCTGCAGGCGAATCCGAAGCAAAGCATGAGGGCGAACAAAGCCCCGCTCGCAAGCGTCCTGCAGTGCCAACGCCGGAAGCTGCGACGGCCTCTGCGGCGACGGCCTCCGCTTCAACGCCCGTAGCCGCTGTGCCGAAAGCTTCCACGGTCGCGTCCGCCGCCATGCCAACGCCGAAGGCAGGCAGACTCGATGATCCTTCCGTCAAGAATGCTGACGAAGTAGCGAGAGCTGTCGGGGCGGACTTCGAAAACGGGCTGACTTCGCAGGAGGCATCCCGTCGCCTCACGGAAAACGGCCCCAACGAACTCCGCTCTGCCCCGCTGCGGCCCGGGTGGCGTCGCCTCCTGTCGCACTTCCACGATCCCCTGGTCTACCTGTTGCTCGCCGCCGTCGCCGTTGCGCTCGTCGCCTGGGTGATCGAGGGCAGGGTCGGCTGGCCGGTGGATGCGATCGTCATCGCGATCGTCGTCCTGCTCAACGCGGTT
>JBKJRW010000151.1:0-25309 GCA_046593165.1 Gemmatimonadaceae bacterium | reverse complement strand
AGCCATTCGCCCTGACCTTTCGACTCCTGCGCTCACCGCACCAAGTGCGGAAGGACTGCCGTTCCGGGCGCTGCGTGATCCGCGGCTGCCGTGGCAGGCGCGGCCGGGCAACGGACGTTGCTTTACGTCGTCCGTGTTCTGCTGGCTCAACAACAACTATCCGACCAACGATTCCGACGTGCCGCTTGCGTCCGGCGTCGAGGCGCGGTTGATCGAGGCGGAGGCAGCGCTACAGGCTGGCAACTCCGGCACAATGATTACGAAGCTCAACGAGTTGAGAGCCAGTCTCCTTACGCTGACGGGGATTCTCTATCCCGATCAGAGGCAGACGTTCCCGGCACCTGGTACGGGAGGCACGGCTTCGCTGGCGCCGCTGACAGACCCGGCGACAGCTGGGATGACCACGGCCGAGGCATTCGATGCGCGGCGATCGCTGCTCTTCCAGGAGCGAGCGCTGTGGCTGTTTAACACCGGCCACCGCCAGGGTGATTTGCGCCGCCTGGTCAGGAACTACGGCATGCCGTCGAGTTCGGTTTTCCCGAGCGGCCCGTACTTCCGCGGTGGTGTATTCGGCAACGACGTCAACTTTCCGATTCCGTTTTCCGAGCAGAACAACACCAGCTACAACCCTGCAGCATGCGTGACAACTGCAGCCTGAGTTTCCCTGCGCGGCAGTTCGGATTGTGAAAACCGGGGGCGCGATACTGCGCCCCCGGTTTTCAGTTCAACCGCTGGCCTCAGCTAAGGGCTGTTGGGGTTCGAGCAAGAAACAGTATTTTGTTTGCTCGAACCTGACAGCCGTTAGCAGGGAGCTGCGCAGTCTGAT
The DNA here is from genome assembly GCA_046593165.1 of Gemmatimonadaceae bacterium. Lineage (GTDB taxonomy): Bacteria > Gemmatimonadota > Gemmatimonadetes > Gemmatimonadales > Gemmatimonadaceae > UBA4720. Next base: position 24,483 of record JBKJRW010000151.1, on the reverse strand, counting down.
TTGGCCCCCTTGCTCTAACCGAATCTCCCGCGGAGAAGCTCCCTCAGATCGAGCAGCGGCGCAGCCGGTGCCTCAACCGGCTTCTGCACTTCAGGTGCTCCGACCGCGATCCGCTCCATCCTGTCGCGCACACCGCGATCGATAAAGCGCGAGAGTTGATCGAGAGAGTAGTCCGAGCCCCGCCGAGAAGAGTACGCGTTCAGCGGGTAGGTGACGCTCAGGTAATTCTTTGCACGGGTCATCGCGACGTACATCAGTCTCCGTTCCTCGTCGGTCTCCTCGTCACTTCCAAGACATCTCGCCGAGGGAAACCATCCGTCAACTGCCCAGATGAGAAACACCGCTTCCCACTCCTTGCCCTTTGCCGAATGAGCGGTGCTGAGGACAAGACAGTCGTTGTCGTCGGGTGATGACGCGCCGGCGAGATCCTGAGTCGCTTGCGGTGGCTCGAGTGCGAGTGCCGACAGGAAAGTGGCGCGGTCTGGGTAACCAGCGGCGATCGTTTGAAGTTGATCGAGGTCGGAAAGTCGAGGCTGCGCCTTGTCGTATCGTTCGCGGAGAATGTTGTCGTACAGCAGGCGCACGCGCGCGATATCTGCCGCGACTTTCGCCTCGTCGGCGGACAAGCCTGTGCGAAGATCTTCCAGCAGGCTCACGAGAGATTCGTGTGCCGCGCGTGCCCGGGGCGGAGGGGCGTAACGCCCGAATGAGGCAGATTCCCAGGCCGCACCCGCCATCGCGTCGATCGCCGAGCGCGCGGTCGAGTCTCCTATTCCCGGGAGCAGCAGGAGAATGCGGTACCAGCTCACTTCGTCGCGCGGATTCTCCAGAATCCGGAGAAATGCCAGAACGTCCTTCACGTGAGCCGCTTCAAGAAACTTGAGGCCACCCCATTTCTCGAATGGAATCTTGCGATTGGTGAGCTCGATCTCGAGATCGGCAGACATATAACCCGCGCGGAAGAGCACCGCGATCTCGCGGAGCGGGATGCCTTCCTCATGAAGCTCGAGAATTCGATCGACGACGAACTGGGTCTGCTGCTGTTCGTCCTGAGCGGCGACAAGCCAGGGCGACTCACCCGGCGCGCGCTCGGTCCACAGGTTCTTGGTAAAACGCTCGGTCGCCCGCGATATCATCGTGTTCGTGACTTCAAGGATCTGCGGAGTCGATCGGTAGTTCTGCTCGAGAGTCACGACCGCTGCGCCTTCGAACTGCTTCGGAAAGGCGAGGATATTCCTGAAGTTGGCGCCGCGAAATGAGTAGATGCTCTGCGCGTCGTCACCGACGACAGTGATGTTGTTGTGCGTCAGGCACATGCCCTTTAAAATGCGCGCCTGCAGAACATTCGTATCCTGATACTCGTCAACGAGCACGTGATCGTAGAGGCCGGCGATCTTTCCGCCGAGTTCCGGGGAAGCCTCGAGGATTAGCGCCCAGAAGAGCAGAAGGTCGTCATAGTCAACGAGATTTCGTGCCTGCTTTCGCGACGTGTAGTCGGCGAAGATCTTTTGAAAGTCTTCGAGATACTCGGTGAACTGGGGGTACTCGTCACGCACGATGTCATCGACCGTGATTCCCGTATTGATGTGCCGTGAGTAGACATACTGCAGCGTCTCTTTTTTCGGAAAGCGTTTCGACTTCTGCGCGTAGCCGAGCTGCGATCGCGAGATCTGGAGCAGGTCGGCCGAATCGCCCTGATCCATGATGGTGAAATCCTTCGCGAGGCCGGCAGAGGCTCCGAATCGCCTGAGCAACCGGTGCGCTGTGGCGTGAAACGTTCCGCCGTTCACTTTGCGGCTCGTCGCACCGACCAGTTTTTCTACGCGGCCGAGCATTTCCTGAGCGGCGCGTCGCGTGAAGGTGAGGAGAAGAATTCGCTCCGGCCTTACGCCTCGCTCTAGAAGGTGTGCTACGCGGTAGACGAGAGTGCGTGTTTTGCCGGTGCCTGCTCCTGCGATGATGAGCAGTGGTCCATCCCCGTATGTCGCCGCGGCTGCCTGCGCGGGGTTGAGCTCGGCGGCGAGGTCGCGCGGTTCATCCTGCGCGATGACTCTCTCACGGGCGGGGTAGACTCTTGGCGCGGGTAGCTCACTCATCGGTCGTAATATATCGTACGGCCTCCGAAATCCTGGGATGGCCGTTCAGCCAACCAGATGCCGGTCGGCGGCACTCGCTCAAGCGGGCTCGGTCAGCCGGAACCTTCCGAAAACCATTCGCGTCCCGCCGCGAAACAGGCCCTGAACGAGGCTGCGTCACCGGCGACGACTGTGGCCTTCAACTCTTCCAAGTACGCTTCAAAACTGGAGATAGCTCTTGCGATCGCAGGCCCGTTCTCCTGCGCGATCGCGCTCCACATCTCGGGCGAGCTGCCGGCGAGTCGCGTCAGATCGCGTCCACCTGGGCCAAGCTCCGAACGCGTTACACCAGCGTCCCGCAACGTGAGAGCGAGTGCTGTCGAGAGCACATGCGGCAGATGACTCAACCAGGCCATCCGGGTATCGTGCGATAGTGCATCCATCGTGGACGGAACAGCGCCGAGAGAAATCCAGAAATCCTCGGCGGCCTGAATACTTTCGCGACGAGTTGTTGATGCCGGACACAGAAAAACCCGCTCACCCTGGAACATGTCCGCCCGAGAGGAATGCCATCCTGAGCGATGATCGCCGGCCAGTGGATGAGAGCCCACGAAACGCGGCCCAATCCCCGCCGCTTCGGCTTCCTGCACCACAAGTTGCTTGGCGCTGCCGACGTCGGTCACCAGTGTAGTATCGGTGGAAAGTCGCGCCAGTCGCGGAATGATATCCCTCGCCGCGTCTCCAGGCAGGGCGAGGACTATGATGTCCGCCCTGGCTATCCCGTCAAGCTCTTCGTCCAGCCCGGCTTCGATGACGTGCTCGGATATCGCCGCATCCAGGGAAGCGCGGTTGCGGTCGAAGCCGATGACCCGCACGCCACGCGCCGAAAGTGCACGCGCTACCGACCCACCGATGAGCCCAAGGCCGATAACCGCGACAGTTTGCGGCGGCATCAATCGCCTTCCTGCTGCACGCGTCGCGACAGGCCGACGATGTGCCAGAAGATTTCCCGTACTGGCTCCTCGGGAACGCCGAGCTTCCGCGCGTGCGATACCGCGCCGCGAATGACTGCGGCTTCACGCTGAGGATCCAGAATCGGCAGACCCGAAGCGCGCTTCAGTTCCGCGGTGCGACGCGCGATCGTCAGGCGTTGCGCGAGCAGATTCACCATTTCCTGATCCAGCTTTTCGAGATCCTCGCGGCAGGCATGAAGCTCCGTCAGTGCCTCCGAATCTTCGCTGCGTTCGGTCATGAGGCGGGAACCGGAATGCGCAGCGACCGGCCTGCTGCCACAGCGAATGGCCCGAGACGCTGCATCAAGTCGGTGAACGCGGCGAGCGGCAGCGACTGGTCACCATCCGACAGTGCGTGCTCCGGGTCCGGATGGACCTCGACCATCAGCCCATCCGCGCCGGCCGCGATTGCCGCAAACGAAAGCGGCAGAACCAGGTCTGCATCTCCACCGGCATGGCTTGGATCAACGATGACTGGCAGATGCGTCTCCCGCTTCAGGACGGGAATGGCCGAGATGTCGAGTGTGTTGCGAGTGGACGACTCGAACGTGCGAATGCCTCTCTCGCACAGCACCACGTTGGAATTTCCGTGCGCCATGATGTATTCGGCTGCCATCAACAGTTCGGTCACAGTTGCGGACATGCCGCGCTTGAGCAGAACCGGGCGCTGAACTCTGCCGAGCTCCGAAAGCAGGGCAAAGTTCTGCATGTTGCGAGCTCCAACCTGCAGCATGTCGGCGTGTTCGGCGACGAGATCAACGTGACGTGTATCGAGAACCTCGGTGACAACGGGCAAGCCGACTTCGGTGCGAACGTCAGCCAGCATGCGCAGCGCTTCGAGGCCAAGGCCTTGAAAGCTGTACGGTGACGACCGCGGCTTGAACGCTCCGCCCCTGAGCATGGAGGCTCCCGCGAATCGAACGTAACGGCTCGTTTCTTCGAGCATGTGACGGTTCTCGACCGAGCACGGACCTGCTATGATCGCGATCTCCTTGCCCCCGATGGCCGCCCCGAACCCGGCCTGAACGATCGTTCGATCGACCGCAAAATCCCGCGAAGCAAGTTTGTACGGCTTCAGTACCGGCATCACCGACTCCACTCCGGGGAGCGAGCGCAGAGGAATGCTCTCCAGAAGTGCTTCGTCGCCGATACAGCCAATGATCGTTCGCTGCTCTCCGCGCGAGACGTGCGTGCGCAATCCAACTCCTTCGATGCGCTCGCGGATATGATCGAGCTCCGCTTCCGAGATGCTGGTCCGGGTGATGATGATCATTGTTGCCTGCTTTGCCGAGGTTGCCGTTCCAATATGAGCGAAAAAAAAAGGCCCGTGGATTCACGGGCCATCGAGATGCGCGGGGCGGCTTATTGAACGCCTGCTTTAATCGCGCGTACACTCCCGATACTGGCCCGTGATGCGGGTCACATAGGAATACGCGTAATAGCTCTGGCGGATCTGCATGATGCGATGATAGTCGTTTGTCGGAACCATTGTCAATAGACAGTACGAAGATGTTGCGTCCGCGGCTCCAGGGCTTCGCCAGGCGACCTGAAAATTTGCGAAAGGGGGATCTCCAGCGGAGCGAGATCAAGGCTGGTTCCGAACATCGTAACGGCAATGTCTCCGGCTGCATCGACAGTGCACAGCGGCAGCCCATTCCGAGGCCCTGACTCTGCGGTGATGGACGTCATTGCCACACCCTCGATTCCGCAGGGCACGATAAGATCGAAGTACGAGAGATCGGTGGTCACGTTCAGCGCGAACCCATGCCACGTCACCCAGTCGCGCGCATGCACTCCGATCGATGCAATCTTGCGACCCCGCGTCCACACACCGGTGTAACCCGTGTTGCGCTCACCGGGAACGCCGTATTCAGCGAGAACCCCGATCAACGCCCCTTCGACGGTACGCAGGAACCAGTGCAAATCCTGCCGGTGCCGCTTGAGGTCGATAATGGGATAACCGACAAGCTGCCCGAGTCCGTGGAACGTGACATCGCCACCGCGCTCAACCTCGAACAGTTCCACGCCTTTCGACGCGAGGAACTCAGGGCTCGAGATCATGTTCTTTTGCTTCGACGACCTGCCCAGCGTTACCACCGGCGGATGCTCGACGAGCAGCAGTACATCCTGCGGGATCACGCCGCTGATGCGGTCGCGGGCCACGGCGCGCTGAAGATCGAGTGCCTCCGAGTAGCCCATGCGTCCGAGCCGAACGACCCAAAGCTCCCGGGCCCCCGCCTCAGCAGTCACACCCAGAGCCTCAGGCGTGAATCACCTTGCCGAGCGAATCGAGGCAGGCCTCAGCAACGGCTTCGGAAAGCGTCGGATGCGCGTGGACGGCCAGGTCTATTTCCTCGACGGTGAACTCGTTCTCACGCGCAACCACGATCTCGTGGAGAATCTCCGTGGCATGCGAACCGATGATGTGCGCGCCAAGAATCTCACCGTACTTCGCGTCCCGGATAATCTTGACGAAGCCCTCGGTCTCGCCCGAAGTGCGTGCCCGGCCGTTGGCCGAGAAGGGAAACTTTCCGACTTTGTAGTCGAGCTTCTTCTCCTTGCACTGCGCCTCGGTGAGCCCAACGGAGGCAATTTCCGGATGACAGTACGTCGCGTTCGGAATGTTGCCATAGTTCACCAGATGCGCCGACTGCCCAGCAAGCAACTCGGCCAACACGATCCCCTCGCGCGAACCCTTGTGTGCAAGCATCGGCGGGCCGGCGACGTCCCCGATGGCGTAGATGCCCTTCGCGGTGGTCTCCATCTTCTCGTTGATCTTGATGAAGCCACGCTCGGTGACCTGGACGCCATTTTCCTTGAGACCGATGTCTTCGACGTTGGGCGCGCGGCCCGCAGCAACAAGAACCTGTTCCACTTCGAGGTCCTGTTTCTTCCCACCAGCCTCGATTGTCATGGTCACGGAAGTTTTGCCGATCTTCACGTTGCCGATCTTCGCGCCGGCAATCACGTCGATCTTCCGCTTCTTGAATGCCTTGGCAAGTTCAGCGGAGCAATCCGCGTCCTCGAGCGGCAGGATCGTCGGCGCGACGTCGATCAGCGTCACCTGGGTGCCAAAGGCATTGAACACATCGGCAAATTCGCATCCGACGGCGCCCGCCCCGACTATCGCCATCGTTTTCGGCGCCTTCTCGAGAACAAGAACGTCGTCCGAAGACAGGACTGTGGTCTTGTTGAGCTCCAGGCCTGCCTGCGGCAGTCCTTTCACGCGCGAGCCGGTGCAGATGACCACGGCCTTTTTCGCATCGTGCTTCTCATCTTTTCCGTCCGCGCCCTTCACGGACACAGAACTCTTTCCTGCGAGCTTCGCCGTTCCCTTGATGTGCGTGATCTTGTGCTTCTTGAACAGAAACTCGACGCCCCTGGAGTTCTGGGTGCTCACCGCCCGCGACCGCTTCATCGCAACGCCGTAGTCGAAGCTCGTCTCGCCGACGTTTACGCCAAACTCCGCCGCTTTCCTCACCTTTTGCGCGAGCGACGCCGATTCCAGGAGAGCCTTCGCCGGAATACAGCCCCACAGAACGCAGGTGCCACCGAGGGCCTCGCGCTCGATTACGGCGACGGACAGCCCGAGTTGCGCTGAACGAATCGCGCCGACGTAGCCCGCAGGCCCCCCGCCTATGAAGATCACATCGAAAGATGACATTGAACTTTCAGTAAATGGTTATATCACCAGCAGCAGCGGATTCTCGAAGAGTCGCTTCACCGCCTGCAGAAACTTTGCTCCAGTCGCTCCGTCGATCACTCGATGGTCGCAGCTCATTGTCACTCGCATTCTCTGGCGGACCACTACCTGTCCCTGGACCACCACGGGCTTCGGTTCCACCGCCCCGATCGCAAGAATGCCCGCTTCCGGTGGATTGATGATCGCGGTGAACTGGTCGATTCCCAACATACCAAGATTCGACACGGAGAAAGTCGAACCCGTGTATTGCTCCGGCGTCAGCTTCCGCTGCCTCGCGAGTCCCGCAAGCTGGCGCGCCTCGGCCGAAATCTGGCCGATCGACTTTCTGTCCGCGTCAAAGATGACCGGGGTAATAAGCCCTTCTGGAATTGCCACAGCCATAGCGACATGCACGCGATTGAAATGCCGAACGTGATCGGCCATCCAGTGCGCATTCACTTCAGGATGATCGGCCAACGCGTTAGCAACTGCCTTGAGCACGATGTCGTTGAAGCTGATCTTGTAGTCTTCGCCCAGCTCCTTGAGTTGCGCCCGCATCTCTGCCGCTCTCTCAGCATCCCACTCGGCCGTGAGATAGAATGTCGGCACCGGTCCGATCGATTCCGCCAGCCGGCGGGCGATCGTCTTGCGGATTTGCGTGAGCGCAATGTCCTGATAATCGCCCTCACGAGTGATGAAACGCGGCTCGGCAATTTTTGGCGCCTTGCCGGTACTGGTGCCGGCTCGCAATGGTCCAGCCGCGGCCGCGCTCTCGATGTCCTTCCTGATGATGCGGCCACCCGGGCCGGATCCTGCAACCCCGGAAAGTTCTACTCCTTTTTCCGATGCAATGCGGCGCGCCAGAGGCGAAGATTTTAACCTGGAGTGCGCGGAGGAGGCAGTGGCCGAAGAAACCGTAGAGGAAGCAGAGGCCGCAGAGGTGACAACCGGCCCGAATCCTGATGCACGGGCCGGTGGCAATGGAGGCTGAGCCGCAGGCGCCGGCGCGACCGGGACAGCCTTCGGCGTTGGTGGAATGGACGCATCTGCCTGCGCCTGTGGCGCCGTAGTTGACGCTGTCTCTGCGCCCGCTGCCTTCGCTGTGGTCTCCGCGGTCTTCGCCAGAAGACCGTCTATGTTTTCGTCAGCCGCACCGATCACCGCGAGCAGCGTTCCGACGGGCGACGCCTCGCCTTCGATCCCGATACGCTTTCTCAATATCCCATCGCCACGCGCAACCAGCTCCATCACTGCCTTGTCGGTCTCGACTTCCGCAATCACGTCGCCGGTTTTCACCGCGTCGCCCTCGTTCTTGAGCCATTTCACGAGGCGCCCCTCCTCCATCGTCGGAGAGAGCGCTTCCATCACAACCTTCGTCGCCATAATCGGTTAGTCGAGGTACATGACTTTCTTGATCGCGGCGAGCGCTTTTGCTGCATCTGGCTTCGCGGCTTTCTCGAGATTCCTGGCGTACGGCATGGGAACATCCTCCTGGTGCACGCGAATCACCGGCGCATCGAGATCGTCAAAGCACTCTCGTTGAATGAAGTCCACCACCTGGGCGCCAACTCCGCACATCTCCCAACCTTCCTCGAGCACCACCGCGCGGTTCGTTTTCTGAACCGATGTTGCGATCGCTTCGATGTCCATCGGTCTTACAGTGCGCAGATCGACAACGTCAACGGAGATGTTCTCCTTCGCCAAAGTCTCGGCAACCTGCATCGCCACCAGCACCATCTTGCCGTGGGCGATTATCGAGCAGTCGCCTCCCTCGCGCTTGAGATCCGCCTTTCCGATTGGAACGACAATATCTCCCTCCGGCACTTCGCCCTTGGTGTTGTAAAGCATCTCGCCTTCGAGGAACACAACTGGGTTGTCGTCCCGGATCGCTGCCTTTAGAAGTCCCTTCGCATCCGCCGGAGTGCCAGGGCAGATCACCTTCAGACCAGGGATGTGCGCCAGCCAGCTCTCCCACGCCTGCGAATGCTGAGCCGAAAGCTGGAGCGCTGACCCATTGGGACCACGGAACACCATCGGCATGGGAAACTGCCCCCCCGACATGTACAGCATCTTCGCGGCGGCGTTGACAACCTGGTCGAGCGCGAGAAGCGCGAAGTTCCACGTCATGAACTCGATCACAGGCCGCAGCCCAACCATTGCAGAGCCCACGCCGATGCCGGCAAAGCCCAGCTCGGTGATTGGAGTGTCGACAACGCGCATCGGCCCGAACTCGTCGAGCAACCCCCTCGATACTTTATACGCGCCGTTATACTGCGCAACCTCTTCGCCCATCAGGAAAACGCGATCGTCCCGCGCGAGTTCTTCACGGAGCGCCTGGTTGAGCGCGTCACGATAAGTGAGTACGGCCATTCGATTCAGCTCGTTGTATCGACGAGAACGTCGGCATAAAGGTCTTCGGGCGAAGGCTCCGGGCTTGCGTCTGCAAAGTCCCAGGCGTCCTGACAGATCACCTTCTGCTCCTCGTCGAGCCTGGAAAACTCACCGTCCGAAAGCTGAGCATCGCTGCGCATGATATCGTGAAGTACCACGATAGGATCGCGCTTCATGTTTTCTTCCAGCTCTTCCTTCGATCGGTACGTTCCGCTCGCGGCATCGGACATGGAATGCCCCATGAAGCGATAGGTTCGCATCTCGATCAGAGTCGGCTTGCTTTCTGTGCGCGCGAGAGCAACTGCGCGACCCATCGCGTCGCGAACCGCGAAGATGTCCTGCGCATCGACCGACTCGCCGGGCATCCGGTATGCGGCAGCCCGCGTCCGCACATCCTCATTGGCCGTCGACCGCGAGATGACCGTGCCCATTCCGTAGCGGTTGTTCTCGATAACGAACACCACAGGCAGGTTCCACAGCGCCGCCATGTTGAGCGCCTCGTGAAAAGCGCCGATGTTCACCGCCGCTTCGCCAAAGAAGCAGACGCAAACCTGATCGCCCTTGCGATACTTGATCGCCCAGCCCACTCCTGCGGCGAGAGGAATGTGCCCCCCCACAATGCCATGTCCGCCCAGGAACCCGACGCTCTTGTCGAACATGTGCATGGAGCCGCCCTTGCCCTTCGAGCAGCCGGTGCTTCTTCCAAAGAGTTCCGCCATGACCGCGCGAGGCGAAACCCCGCGCGCAATCGCCTGCCCATGATCGCGGTACGAAGTCACGACATAATCATCGGGGCGAAGCACCGACATTGTTCCAGCAGAAATCGCCTCCTGGCCGATGTAGAGATGGCAAAAGCCGCCGATCTTTCCCAGAGCGTACGCCTCGGCGCAACGTTCCTCAAATCGACGCTGAAGCAGCATCGAGCGCAGTAACTCCCTTCGCATGGCAGATTCGTCGGAGGGCGATGTTACCTCCGCAGTTTTCTTGTTCGGCATTCCCTTCGCTGTTTTGCGGGTTTGTTCGCGACTGACTGTATGTGTCATACGCCCGCCGCCTGGACTTGCTCCCACGCGTGGTAACTCGATCGTACCAGCGGGCCGGACTCGACGTGTCGGAAACCCATCTCCATGCCCACCTCGTACAGGTGACGGAACTCATCAGGCGTGTAGTAGCGGTCGAGGGCGATGTGATCGTCCGACGGCCGGAGATACTGGCCGAGCGTGAGGATATCAACATCGACGTTGCGGAGATCCTGCATTACGACCTTCACCTCTTCGATCGTCTCGCCCATGCCGAGAATCATTCCAGTCTTGGTTGGAATATCCGGTGCGATCCTCCTGGCGGTGCGAAAAATCTCGAGGACACGCAGATATCTTCCACCTGGGCGCGCTTTCTTGTACAGGCGCGGGACGGTCTCGGTATTGTGGTTGTAGATATCGGGGCTGGCCTCGAGCACGGCGCGGATGCTGTCCTCGTTTCCCTGAAAATCCGGCACAAGCACCTCAACCGAACATCCTGGAACGCGAGCGTGAATCTGCCTGATGGTCTCGGCAAAAATATACGCCCCGAAATCGGGTAGATCGTCCCGGTCGACCGACGTGATCACTGCGTGTTGAAGCCGCATCTGGGCGATCGCTTCGGCTACGCGGTCGGGTTCGGCGATATCGTATTTGGGAGGCCGACCGTGCGCGACGGCGCAGTAGGCGCAATTGCGGGTGCAGACATCGCCCAGGATCATGAACGTGGCGGTGCCATGCTCCCAGCATTCGCCGACGTTGGGGCAGTGCGCCTCCTCGCAGACCGAGTGGAGGTCGAGCTCGCGCATCATCTGCTTGAGCCGTAAGTAGTTGGGTCCACCGGGAGCCTTGACCTTCAGCCACGACGGCTTGCGCTCGGGCAGGGGCTCCACACGATGCCGACCCATTATCTGGTATAGCACTTCGCTCATTTGTCTGGGGGAATCTATGCTAAAACCGCCCCGGTCGGAATTGAGAGAGATCGTGTTGCGGGTCTTCCCCGAAGACCATCGAGGCAACCGTTTCTCCAGTGAGGGGGGCCAGCAGTATCCCGTTTCGCGAATGCCCGCAGGCAAAGATGATTCGCGGGTCTTCCGGATCGGGGCCGATGATCGGGAGCATGTCGGGAGTCACCGGCCGCAACCCGGCCCACTCCGCCGTCAACCTGGCGATGGTCAGGGAAGGCGCGATCTCTTCTGCCGCCGAGCGCACCCTCGCGATTCCCTGGGCAGTCGTGTTCGAAACGAAACCAACATTCTCCGTCGTGCTTCCGGCAATCATTGCTCCCGACGCTCGCGGCACGAGATAGCCCCGCGGTCCGTATGTCACATGCCGGAGACCGATCGACTCGTACGATACGAGCTGACCTCGCGACGGGCTCACTGCGGCCAACGACGGCGCTCCATCTATCATCGCTCCCCAGGCGCCGGGCGCGAGGACGACGTGCGCGCCCTCGAGTTTCTCTCCCGACAAGAGTGTGACCACTGCATGGCGACCGCCTCGCGAAACCGCCGCTGCGGCGCCGACGACCCTTGAGATGGACGGCGTGATTTCGACAAGGTCCCGGAGCGCCTTCATCAAGGTCACGTTGTCGACGGCTCCGTCATCAGGATTGTGCACTGCGCCCATGGCGTGGCCCAATGTCGGCTCGAGCGCCGCGAGATCAGAGCGTCCGAGCCAGATGCTCGCGGGCGACCTGGTCTTCTGCAGCCCTCGGACGCCGCGCTCGGTGAGAGCCACTTGAAGAATGCCGAGCCGGTTCAGGGCCACTCGAATTCCGGTGGCGTCGGCGAGATCCTCGAGGTAGGACGGGTAAAAATCGCGCGCGGCGATCGCGAACTCATGCGCCGGGCCGGACGATCGCTCGACCGAGGGTGCGAGCATGCCCGCCGCCGCTTCGCTCGCCTCGCCGGCCCTCGGTTCGCCCGCCAGAACCACGGAACCTCCACGCCGCGCGATCGCCGTCGCCACGGAAAGACCTACTACGCCGGCACCGACGACAATGGCATCGACGGCAGTATTCAACGTTGAAACCCGCGCGGTCGGCATGGCGTAGTGACGGCATCCACCGTATCGGAGAACTGCAACATGCTTCGTACAATCCTGATGACCGGCGTGATGGTGATGCTTGGCATCTTCGCTCTTGGCTTTGTCTTCAAGATATTCGGCGGCCTCATCGGCCTGACGTTCCTGCTTCTCGGATTCGCGATCAAGGCGCTCATTGTGGGCGGCATCGCGTACCTCGTGATTCGCGTGGTCAGTCCCGATACCGCGAGGCGACTGCGCGACCGCTGGTCGGGAACGAGCGTAAACCGGCCTTAGGTGGCGGCGCTATTCACGGGTCGCCCTGGCCTGGTCTGTCGGTGGGGTGTACGATTTCAGGTAGAGATTGAGGGATCCAAACGACAGCTTCGATTTGACTTGCAGAAGCATGCGCGAGGAGTCGTCGGAGAGCCAGACTTCGGCCTCGCCTTTCTCGGAGAATATTCCGCGCGTCTTGATGATCGGTTGCACAACGATCGCATTGAACGTCCCCGCAGGCACGGTGATCTTCTCCCTTCGCAACACTTTTAGCCGCACCGGATTGCGATCCGGGATGAAGTATCTGTTGAAGTCGTAAGTTCGGCCCACAACGAGTGGAATCGTGCGAACGAAATAGAGGAACGCGGCCTCATCGAGCGGTTCGGCCACGGTTTCATTCACCCGGCTGTTCTGCCTCGTGCGTTCGACATACATACCCCGCTCAGGCATGATTTCGAAGTTCTGCGAGCGCTCGCGCGACCCTTCCTCAATCTGACGGATGAACATGAGGGAGTTGAGAGTTTTTGTGTCGATCCAGCTTTCGTACGAATCGTTGACGCGGTAGAAAAACGTTCCGCCCTTGACGGTGAAGATGGCGTGGTAAGCATCGCGGCCACGCACGCTCTCGATGCCGACCAGCTCGAGCGATCCGCCGCCGACTCTGACGCCGCCGAAGCGAACCTCGAATACGGATTTCTCGCCGGGACCGAACGGCACGATGGCGGCGTCGGACGAGAGCGCCGCGACGGACGGATTGCGGATGGCCGTCGCGCGAGCCGACGTCTGGCCACCCGCGGCGGCGAAGCCCGTGGCGATGAGGACAAGGCAAAAAGCGCCTGCCCAGGACCTCGCGGGCCTCACGAAGAGGCTCGCTCTCGGGGCTTGGAGCCTTGCCGGGCTGCGGTGGCCTCGGCCGGTGACGCCTGAGCTGGAGGCGAGATGCGGCGTCCCTTGAACGTGCGTCCGAACCGGAAAAGCGCCATTGCGTCAGGGAACGGTCTGATGCGGCTCTCTCTGACCCGCAGGTCGTAACGGGAATCGAAACTTACGCGTTCGACGCGCCGGGCCAGAGGCACCGCCCCGAGGAGAAACTCGACGTTCGCGGCCCAGCCCTCGCTTGTCACGATGGGTTTGTCGCCTGACGCCTTGATGAGGTCGCGAATGAGCGAGATGCGATAGAGTCGATACGAAGCGAATGGGTCGGCGATACCGCTCACGCCGATGGAGAACCTGATCGCCCAATGCGCAAGCTTGCGAAGCCGCGTAACCGGAACCGGCTCGGCGACCGGCGTCCTCTCAGCCACGATGATGTCCGCGCCTCCCTCGAACCGCCTGGTGAGTTCCGGCAAATGCTCGGGCTGGTCAGTAAAGTCGGCCTGCATCACGATCATGGCGTCGCGCCGGGGATACTTCGTGCGTCGGCTCGCCTCGCGCGCGAGTTTGTCGAGCGCATGGGCGTAACCCATTCGCTTTTCACCACGGATCACCGTGACTGGGGCGACCTCGGCATACGGGGCAATAGTCTCCGACGTCCCGTCGGTGCTACCGTCGTCGTAAACGAGGATCTCATACTCGCGCGAGTAGCCCTGGAACACCTTTCGGATGCGCCAGAGGAGGACGCCGATGGTGGGAGCCTCGTTGTAAGCCGGAATGCAGATATAGAGCAATTTGTTATTCTGTCTTCTTTTAGAGTGTGCCGTCGCAAGATAGACGAACACTGGAAAGGAACGCTACCCTGACAGCACCTGCTCATACACCGTCTCAGTTCCTTTGGTCATCTCGGCTGCATCGAAGGTTTTCGCCCGGGCTCTTGCCCCAACCGCCAGGCGGGCTCGAAGGTCAGAATGTTGGATCAGACTCGCTGCGGACGAAGCAAAGGCAACTGCGTCTCCTGCGGGGACAAGGAGTCCGCTGATTCCTTGCTCGATCACCTCGGGAATTCCACCCACCGCAAACGCAACTGGGGGAACTCCAAGGGCCATTGCATCGATCACCGACGTGCCGAGACCCTCGGCCCGTGACGGGTGCCAGAGGACGTCGAGGCCTGCGACGGCAGGGTCGATGTCGGTCACGAACCCTGCCGAGTGAGTCGGAAGGCCGCTGAAATCCGAGTGGTCAGTGCCGCCGCCGATGAGGACAAGTCGCGCTTTGCGACGCGCTATTTCTGGCAGCGCAGCCACGATCGCCGAAAGAGAATCGATCCCCTTTTCCGGTGTCATCGCGCCTACCACGCCACAGATCACGGAATCGACCGGCCATCCGAGCTCAACCCGCCAGTCGCGGGGCGTGACGCGCTCGGTTCGCGCCGCGATTCCGGAATGGACGACCGTAATGCGGGTCGGGTCGATCCCGCCCGCAACCATAGCATCCCTGACTGCGTTGGAGATCGCGATAAACCGTGTCACCCTCTCTCCGTATTTGAGCCGCACCGATTTGGGCGGGAATGGAACCCGGCGCGTGACGATGAGCGGAATGTCCCGCCGGCCTATGAGAGCGATCATCGCGAGCGCGTGCGACCGCGCGTCGTGAGCGTGAACCATGTCCACGCTCCATGTTCGCATGCGTGCGCGGATTTTCCGCGCCGCGCGAATGTCCCAGTCTGCCAACATTGGAATTGCCGCGACTGCAAGCCCCGCGGCGCGTGCGCGCTGAACCAGCGGTGATTCGGGAGATCCGATGAGAAACGGCTCATGCCCGCGCTCTCGCAGCCCGAGCGTGAGCAGAAGTACCTGTCGCTGTCCGCCGCGCCAGCTCCGTCCCGCGTCGAGATGAAGAACTCTGAGCCGCTTCAATTCCCTGCCAATTGGTCAGCGAACGCCCTGAAAATACCTCGATCCCAGGGCTCGGCAGAATCGTTCATCTCCTCGGGGTGCCATTGCACAGCCATCACCCACCAGTCGTCGGAGGCCGACTCGACACCCTCGACGATGCCGTCCGGTGCGCGCGCGGTAAGCCGAAGTCCCGGCGCGAGATCCTTGATGCTCTGGTGGTGGATAGAGTTGACGGTAATTCGAGTCGCGCCGATCGCCTCCGCGATTCTCGAGTGTGCCTCGATCTCGACATCGTGCACGCGGGCTTCGCGCCCAATTTTCGGGTTGTGCTCGAGAGCACCGGGAACCTCGGACGGGATGTCCTGTATGAGAGTGCCTCCGAGCGCAACGTTGAGAATCTGGGGCCCTCGGCAAATAGCGAGAATCGGCTTGCCGAGTTTTCGTGCGGCGCGAATGAGTGCGATCTCAGTCTTGTCCCGAGCAGGGTTGGAAAGCCCGCATTTTGCGGCGCGGGGTTGTCCATACAGCGAGGGATCGACATCTTCGCCCCCGGTTAGAAGGAGTCCGTCCACCCGGGAGAGAATGGCGAGGGCGAACTCGTTGTTCGCGAGAGGAGGAATGACAACTGGTACGAGGCCTGCACTCTCCAGAGCCGTTATGTAGGCGCTGTTGAGTCGGACGCGGTGAGCGCCTCCGGGACTGGCGTCGGAGGTAGCGCTTATAGCGACGGCAGGCGCAATTGAGGATGGGCGATGAGGCGGTGATTCGGACAAAACCTGCGCGGGTGTGGATGACACGTTGAGATCTCATTGGTTGGAATTTCTGCTGCTGCCGGGGGCGCTCGCCTCTTCGGCCATTCTCCATGCTCAAAGTCTGGGAGTGGCTCCTGTGCCCTGCAAGGGCCAGATCATAAGCAGGATCGAGATCAGCGCGCGTCCTCCGTTCGAGGTGAAGGGCTCCGGCTTTCAACGGCGAGTCGCGCGCCAGATGACAAACCTGCACGCGACTACCAACCCCGACGTCATCACCCGATTCCTGGCGCTCAAGCCGGGCATGGCCTGCACCGAGTTGAGGCGGGTCGAGTCTGAGCGCATTCTGCGCGCGCAACCGTACCTTTCCGACGCCGATGTAAGCGCGTATCCCGACGACGCCGGCGGCGTGTACCTCTCAGTCGTGACTGTGGACGAAGTCTCGATTGTGCTGGGCGGAGGGGGATCGGGTGCGGTTCCATACGTCAGGCGATTTCGACTCGGTGAAGAAAATCTCATGGGCGAAGCAACGTCTGTCGTGGGGACCTGGAGTTACAGCGAACACTTTCGCGACACTTTCTCCGCCCGCGTTATCGACTATCAGTTCCTCGGCCGGCCCTACCAGTTCCTGCTTGAGGGCGCGAGAAACGAGCTTGGCGGCAACTGGGCAGTAGAGCTCAGTCACCCCTTCCTGACCGATCTCCAGCGTGTCTCATGGCGAACGACAGCGGGCTCGCGCGAAGACTATCGGTATTTCCGGCGCGACGAGCGTGCTTCGCCTGCCGTGATGTTGCAGCGTTCGTATGCGGATATCGGTGGTGTAGTGCGCATCGGTCCCCCTGGAAGGCTCGCGCTCGTGGGCGCGTCCGTTTCATACGAGGACGAGATGCCCCAGCCATTCCCGACGTTCGTGGGGCTTGGTACGACCGAGCGAGACACCACGGGTGTGCTGTTCAACCGTTACGGAAGGCACAGGGTGAACCGCATCAACGCGCTGGCGGGATTGCGAAACGTGAAGTACTTGCGTGTTACTGGATTCGAGTCACTCGATGGAACTCAGGATGTGAGGAAGGGTTTCGAAGTCGCGGCGGTGCTGGGCCGGGGCATGCGCCTGTTCGGTGGTCTCGCCCAGGACATGTTCGCTTCGGCTAACGTCTACGCTGGTGCCGGCGGGCCGTCGGCATTCTTCGCATCGGAAGCCACGTTAGAAGGGCGGCGCGACCAGGATTCGAGGCGGTGGGACGGGATTCTCGCGAGCGGGCGATTCGCTACCTATGTCAAGCCGGCGACCCGGCACACGGTGTTGTCGAGTCTCGAGTGGAGCGGAGGATGGAGGCAGCGTATTCCATTCCAGCTCACGCTTGCCGATCGGGATGGCGGGCCGCGGGGTTATCGTAATTCCTGGCTGGCTGGCGGCCGGCGCGCCGTGCTTCGGCTGGAAGACCGTGTATTCGTCGGGCACTTCAAGCAGTTTGCGTCGATCGGAGTTGCCCCGTTCATGGACTTCGCGAAGCTTTGGGAAGGGGATGTGCCCTTCGGTGTGAACAGCGGTATCCAGGCGGCGCCGGGTATTTCGCTGCTTGCGTCGGTTCCGGCGAAGTCACAGCGGATGTGGCGTCTGGATCTCGCGTACCCGCTCGATCGGTCGAACGGCGCGAAGCTTTCGGTCCGAATCGTGAACCGGGATTTCGGAAGTATTTTCTGGCGTGAACCGCGGGACATTCAGCGCAATCGAGAGAGATCGATTCCGACGAGCGTATTCAACTGGCCTTAGGCGCCACGGAGACACCTTCTTCCGTGGCGCCATCGACTGCCTAGTTCCGCACGCCACCAGGCTGGGACGACGTTGCCATCATTTTCCTGATGGGAACTATCAGGAGTGCGAGTACCACCGCGGCAACCATCAGCGAGATCGTCGTCGTCGTGAAGAGACGCGGCATCTGATCGAGCTTCTCCGGATCGACATGTCCGCCCACACGTCCGCCGATCAGGTTGCCCAGCGCAGATGCAAGAAACCATATCCCCATCATCTGGCTGACGTACCGTCGAGGCGAAAGCTTCGTCATCGACGACAGACCCACCGGACTGAGGCATAGCTCGCCGATCGACTGGAAGAAGTAGCTGGCCACCAGCCACCACGGAGATACCAGCACGTTGCCACCGTTGGCGACCACGGCGTTCGCGGCAAAGATCATGATCACGAAACCGAGTCCGGCGAGGAACAGTCCGAGCGAGAACTTGGCTGGACTCGAGAGTTCAATTCCCTTCTTTGCCATGCCCACCCACGTCGCCGCGAAAATCGGGGCAAAGATGATGATCATGAGCGGGTTGACCGATTGGAACCAGGTCGCCGGAATCTCGAAGCTTCCCACCGTGCGGTCGGTGAAGTCGCGCGCGAAAAGGTTGAGCGAAGTTGGCGCCTGTTCGAACGCCGACCAGAAGATCGCGGCAAACGCGAACAGCACCACGATGATAGCGACGCGCTTCTTCTCGTCTCCCGTGAGTTTGCCAAGCACGAACATGTAGGTGAAGAACACGGCGGCCATTCCGACCATCGCGTAGGTCATGTATTTGGCTATGCCGGATGGATTGAGGCTGACCATGCCGGTGGTCGCGGCGACGAAGAGGAGTGCGACGATGCCGATGAATGCGCCCGCAGCAACCTTGACTGTTCGCTCCTGCCTCGCCTGTACAACGGGGTCCGGATGACGGGTCGGGGCGAGACCAATCGGGCCCAGTGTTTTGCTCGCGCGCAACCCGTACACCGTGAGACCGATCAGCATCGCGACGCCGGCCGCTCCCATGCCGACATGCCAGTCAACCTGCTCGCCAAGGTAGCCGGTCACGAGCTGGCCGAGGAGCGCCCCCACGTTGATGCCCATGTAAAAGATCGAGAATCCAGCGTCGCGGCGCGCGCCGCCCTCGGGGTACAGGTCGCCGACGATCGCCGAGATGTTCGGCTTGAGAAGTCCCGTGCCGAGCACGATGAGAACGAGGCCAAGAAAGAACGGCACCTTGCCGCTTCCCGCACCCGCGAGGCCTGACAATCCAATTGAGATGTGTCCCGCCGATATCAGCGATGCGCCAATGAAGATCGCGCGCCTCAGCCCGAGCAGGCGATCTGCAACCCATCCGCCCGGCAGCGACATGAGATAAACGAACGCAGCGTAGATGCCGACAATCGCTGACGCATCGGTGCGGTCGAATCCGTAGCCGCCCTGCATGATGGCGGCCGACATGAAGAGCACGAGCAGCGGACGCAGCCCGTAAAAGGAGAAACGCTCCCACATTTCGGTGAAGAAGAGAGTCGAGAGGCCTGTCGGATGACCGAAGAAGCTGCGGTCGCCGGTCCAGTGCTCGAGCCCGGAGGGGGCGGCGTCGGTCGCCACCTGGCCCGCCTGGGGCTGTTCGAATACGGATTTGTCTGGGGTCATCGTCAGTTTGGGCCCGGTGTGACAACGGTTGAATGTCGAGTAATCTGCTCGACGACGGGAAAATATGACTCGGGAGGATTAATGCCACCCGCTTTCGACTGCTCGTCCCACGAAACCTTCGTGGGAAGCTGCTTGATACACGCGGCAAGGTGGCCGGGTGCCTTCTCCTCCAGCGGCGGGTCGATGCTGGCGCACGCGGCATCCTTTGCCGGGTGATGGCACCGTGGATGAAACACGCAACCCGAGGGTGGCGCTGCGGGCGAGGGCACGTCTCCTTCAAGCAGGATCCGCTTCTTCTCGAGAGTTGGATCCGCCACCGGTACCGCCGACAACAACGCCTGCGTGTAGGGCATCGTCGGTTTGCGGTACAAATCCCCAGCCCTCGCGATCTCGACGATCTTGCCGAGATACATCACCGCGACGCGGTCAGACATATGCTTCACCACCGACAAGTCGTGTGCGATGAAGAGATACGTCAGGCCGCGCTCCTTCTGCAGGTCGCGAAGAAGATTGATGACTTGCGCCTGCACCGAAACGTCGAGTGCCGACACCGGCTCGTCGCAGACGATGAAGCGCGGTTCGACGGCAAGCGCCCGAGCGATTCCGATTCGCTGGCGCTGCCCGCCTGAGAACTCATGCGGATACCGACTCGCATACTCGGACCGCAATCCCACCTCTTCGAGCAACCGCTTCACGCGCTTGGCCGCCTCGGCGCCTTCGGCAAGCCCGTGTATCGTCATCCCTTCCCGGATCGCGGCGCCCACAGTCATCCGCGGGTTGAGTGACGAAACCGGATCCTGAAAAATGATCTGCATCTCCCGCCTGATCGCGCGCATCTGGGACGGGCTCATGGCAAGCACATTGCGCCCGGCAAATTGCACCTCGCCCGATGTGGGTTCGATGAGACGCAGAATTGCGCGGCCGGTTGTCGTCTTGCCGCACCCCGACTCACCGACAAGCGAAAGCGTTTCACCAGACTCAATGTCGAACGACACATCGTGCACGGCCCGCACCTCGCCAACCTTGCGCGCAAGCACGCCCTTCGTGATCGGAAATACCTTGCGGAGCTTTCGCACCGACAGCAGCGGCTCGCTCAAAGTGCCGCCCCCGCCTGCTCGACCAGCGGAAGGTGCGGGCGTGACCGTCGCTCGGGTTCGACCGCGAGGTGACAGCGCGACAGATGGCCTTCAGCGATCTCGTACAGCGGAGGGTGCGTCTGTTCGCAGAGATCCCACGAATAGCGGCAGCGGTCGCGAAACCGGCACCCCGACGGCCACGCCGTTGGTGGCGGAACTGTACCCGGAATCACATTGAGTCGCTCGCGCGACTCGGCCATCTGAGGCATCGCGTGCATCAGACCCGCAGTGTACGGATGATGCGCGGCCGCGAAGAGCGTTCCGACAAGCGCCTCCTCGACGATCTCACCGCCATACATCACGAGCACTCGTGACGCTGTCTCGGCAATCACTCCGAGATCGTGCGTAATCATCAGGATCGAAGTGCCGAACCGCTTCTGAAGTCCTGTGAGAAGATCGAGTATCTGCGCCTGAATCGTGACATCGAGAGCTGTGGTCGGCTCATCGGCGATAACGAGAGCGGGGCTCATCATCAAAGCCATGGCGATGAGAACACGCTGGCGCATTCCACCGGAAAGCTGGTGCGGGTACTGCTTTGCCCGCTCCTCCGGGGAGGGAATGCCCGTCAGGGCGAGCATCTCTACCGCACGGTTCCATGCATCGCGCCGCGATCCCGCGCCATGTACGCGTGCGACTTCAGCGACCTGGTCTCCAACGGTGAACACCGGATTGAGAGCCGACATCGGCTCCTGAAAAATCATCGAGATGCGATTGCCCCGAATCTGTCGCATCGAATTATCGTCGAGCGTGACCAGGTCCTTGCCCTCGAACATTATGTGGCTGCCGTCCTCGATACGGCCGGGTTGCTGAATGAGACGGAGTATCGAGAGCGCGGTTACCGATTTGCCGCATCCCGACTCGCCTACTATGCCGAGGGTCTCGCCGGCATTGACGACGAAAGACACTCCGTCCACCGACCGCGCCACTCCCGAAGCGGTATGGAACCAGGTGCGAAGATTCTCGACTGAGAGAAGCGGTTGACTCATCCGGTAAGGTGTTGCCGCGGCTGTAGCGCGCGAAGCAGCGCGTCACCGAGGACGTTGAATGCCATCACTGTCAAAACGATCGCCAACCCGGGAAACAGCGATATCCACCAGTGGGCAGCGATCTGGTCCGATCCATCCTGGATCATGTTGCCCCAACTGGGAGTCGGAGGACGTACGCCGATGCCGAGATAGGAGAGACCCGCCTCCAATACTATGACGTGCCCAATTCCAAGTGTCGCTGCTACGACAACCGGTGTGACGACATTCGGTAGTACATGCCGGAAGAAAATCCGGCTCGGTGTCGCTCCCAGCGCTCTCGCGGCGGCAACAAAATCGCGCGTCTTCAACGCAAGAACCTGACCCCTCACGAGGCGGGCCAGACCGTACCATCCCGTGAGCCCGAGAATCACGATGAAGCCGGCGAGCGAAATGTCACGCCACGCCGCGAAGATGGCGATCAGAAGAAGCAGCCGCGGAATTGAGAGGAGTGCGTCGAGAATTCTTTCGAGCACACCTCCCGGAATTCCCCCCATGTAACCTGACGCGGCGCCAAAAGCGGTGCCGAGCGTCACGCTTACGAGCGTGGCAAAGACGGCGACGCTCAGCGACAGACGTCCACCGAAAAGCAGGCGGCTCAACACGTCACGGCTGAATGGATCGGTGCCGAGCGGATGCTCGGCGGACGGAGGGCGGCTCTGCAACCCGATTATGTCCGGCTGCGCACTTGGATCGTAGGGAGCCGCTACCGGCGCGAAGATGCATGGCAGCGCAATAAAGAGCAGGAGGAGCGCCGCGAATACAGCCGAGCGGTCGCGCGCGATCCACGTGGACCCGGCACGAGTGGCGGAACTCAACGAGAGCGGCGTGTCAGCGTTCATCGCGTAACCGCGGATCGAAGGCGCGATAGAGAAGATCGGCGATGATGCTACCGATCACGACAAACACGCTTCCAAGAATCACCGACGCTGTGAGCAGGGGGTAGTCGCGGCTTTGAATGGAGTTGACGATCAGCAGGCCCATGCCCGGCCACGAGAAGACCTTCTCGACGAAGACTGCGCCCGTGAGCAGCGCGGGGAACGCGATACCAAGAAGGGTTATCACGGGGAGCAGCGCGTTGCGAAGCGCGTGTCTGTTAATCACCGCGCTCTCCGGCACTCCCTTTGCCCGCGCTGTCGTCACGTACTCCGAAGGAATGACGTCGAGCAGCGCCGCCTTCTGGTGGCGCGCGATTAGCGGAAAGTAGAGCAGCATCAAAGTCACTGCCGGCAGCACGAGATGCTTGAGCCGATCCGCCAGTCGTCCACCTGGACCGAGCACGTCGTACATGATGGGGTCGACTGAACCTCCGATTGGAAAGATCGGCACCCAGTAGGCGAACGCGACGAGCACGAGCAGCGCGAGCCAGAAATCAGGCACAGAGAAGAAGGTCAGCGAGATTCCGTTCAGAAGTCGGTCGACCCATCGGCCGCGATTCCGTACCTGTGCAAGCGCGGTTCCGATGCCGATCGCGAATGCACCAATCAAACCCGCGGCCATCAGCAAGAGAGTGTTGGGCATCGCGTCGGCCAGCGCCGCAGCCACCGGGCGCTGAAGCGAGAACGAGAACCCAAGGTCTCCGCGAAAAACGCTCGCGACATACCGTACGTACTGCTCGCCCAGCGGTCGGTCGAGGCCATACGCACGTCGCCAGCCGTCGCGCACCGACTCGCTGACGGATGGGTTGTCCATCGAGGCGCTGAACGGATCGCCGGGCGCAGCGTGAATCAGGAAAAACACTATCGTCGCAACAAGAGCGACGACAACCAGTCCCTGCGCTATACGGCGGGCAAGGAATTCCGCCACTCGCTATCTGGACGGTGCGGGGCGATCCCGGGCAATTCGCTTGTTCGGCGGAATTGTCCAGTCGGCGACGTTGGCCCACCATGCGTCGGGCCTCATGAAGGCCGTATCGAACCGCCGGTGAAGCGCATTGATATTTAGCGGCTCGGCCAGCCAGATCGCCGGCGCGTCGTCAATGATCGTCTGATAGGCCATGGTGAAATGACGCCGCCGTTCCGCCAGCGTGCCTGCGGCGAGAGCGCTATCCACGTGCGCGTCGAACACCGCGTTTTCATAGGAGCCGTAATTGCTGCCGTTTCTTGCGAGAGATCCGCGCGTGCCCCAGGTCTGCCTGATGCCGCCGGGACTCGGCTCCACGCGCCAGCCTCCAAGGACGGCGTCGAAATCCCGCCTGTTTTCCTTGTCGATAAACGCCGCGAAATCGACAGGGTCGATATTCACCTTGGCCCCAACCTGCTTGAACTGCTCCTGAATCAGCACCGCCATCGTGCTACGGGCTTTGCTGGATCCGGGAACGGTGAGTTCGAACTCGAGTCGGGTTCCGTTTCGGTCGCGAACGCCATCGCCATTCGAATCCTTCCACCCCAGCGAATCGAGCGCGCGCCGGGCCGCATCGGGGGCGAATGAGATCTGGCGAACCGTCGTGTCGGTCGTCGGGTACGCGCGAACGGTGGGGCCGAGGGCCACACGGGCCAGTGAGTCGTAAGCATTCCTCACGATGCGCTGCCTGTCCAGCGATGCAGTCAATGCCCGCCTGAGCGCACGGTCGGCAAACAGGGGATGCGGACGGCCGCTCCTCGTGCGATCCCTGAGGTTGAGCTGCAAGAAATTGTAGTCGAGTCCGGGAACGAAGACTGACCGGAGAGCGGGGTTCTTCGTGATGTCACCGACGCTGGCCGCCGGAACCTGCTCGATCATGTCCGCTTCGCCGCCAAGTAGCCGCGTGAGCGCCGTGTTGAAATCGGGCGCTATCGTCATTATCACCCGGTCGAGGCCCGGCCGGGTGCGGTAGTTCGCAGTGTCGGCAATGATCTCGATAGACTGCCCCGGCGTCCAACGCGCGAACCTGAATCGGCCACTTCCGATGGGC
>JBKJRW010000216.1:0-16580 GCA_046593165.1 Gemmatimonadaceae bacterium | reverse complement strand
GAGATGGTGATCGTCACCAAGTCTACTGTGCCGGTCGGAACGGCACAGAAAGTAGCATGTGGCGGCCCACTGCTCTGGCGACGGCAAGCACGTGCTGGAGATCCGCCGAGCCGTCTTCATCCGGCGGAGTTCCTACAGCGACGAACAGCACGTCAGCCGATGCGATCGCAGACGCGATGTCGGTGGTGAACGTGAGTCGCCCGTCGCCCTGGTTGCGCTCTACCAGATCCTCGAGGCCGGGCTCGTAGATCGGAAGGACGTTCTGCTTCAGTCCCTCGATCTTTGATTCGACCACGTCCGCGCAGACAACATCGTTGCCTGTCTCGGCCAGGCAGGCGCCCACAACAAGTCCGACGTATCCGGTACCGATAACTGAAATGTTCATGAATTGCTTTTGAGTTAGGCGATTGCTGGTTCAGCGCTCTTCGATGCCGAAGCACCACCACGTGGAACAAGCCCGGCGGTGGCGTTCCGGGTGTCAACCAGCACTCGCGCCAGGCTGACGATGCGCTGATAATCGATCGACGAATGATCGGTGATGATCACGACTGCGTCCGCATTCGAGATTTCGGCATCGGTCAACTCCACGCTGTGGCGTTCATGACCGTCCTCACGGAAGGTGGCGACATGCGGATCGTGATACACCACCTCTGCGCTCTGCTCCTCGAGCAGCTTGATTACGTCGAGAGCAGGGCTTTCGCGCATGTCGTCGATGTTCTTCTTGTACGCTACTCCAAGCACCAGCACGCGGCTTCCATTGAGCGGCTTGCGCTCGGCGTTGAGCGCATGCGCCACGCGCTCCACCACCAGCGCCGGCATCTCGCTGTTGATCTCGCTCGCCAGATCGATGAAGCGGGTCTTGTAGTTCAACGTTCTCATCTTCCACGCGAGGTAATGCGGATCGAGCGGAATGCAGTGCCCGCCAATTCCCGGACCCGGCGTGAACTTCATGAACCCGAACGGCTTGGTTGCGGCTGCGTCGATCACTTCCCACACATTGACGCCCAGCTTGTCGCAGACGATCTGCATCTCGTTGACGAGTCCAATGTTCACCGATCTGAATGTGTTCTCGAGCAGCTTCACCAGCTCGGCAGTCTCGGTACTCGACACGGGAACGATGCTTTCGAGGCACGAGGCGTAGAGCGCGCTCGCCACCTCAGTGCAGGCCGGCGTGATTCCGCCAACCACCTTGGGCGTGTTCTTCGTGTTCCAGACCGTGTTGCCCGGGTCCACCCGCTCGGGACTGAACGCGAGGAAAACATCCTCGCCTACTGTGAGTCCCGCTGCCTCGAGCTTGGGTTGCATCAGCTCGCGAGTCGTACCCGGATATGTGGTGCTCTCGAGGACTATGAGGAGCCCAGGATGAGCGTTGCGAGCGATGGCATCGGCTGCCGCGATCACATACGTCATGTCCGGATCGCGAGTCTTCGCCAGCGGTGTCGGAACGGCAATCGAGATCGCATCCATCTCCTGAAGCCGCGACTCGTCCGACGTCGCCTCCAACTTCCCGGATTTCACTGCCTCGGCGACATCCGCAGGCGACACGTCCTGGATGTGCGAGCCACCTTCCATGAGCAGGTTGACCACGCGGTCGCTGACGTCGTACCCAATCACCCGGAAACCCGCGCGGGCGAATTCGAGGGCGAGGGGCAGACCCACATATCCGAGTCCTACGACCCCGATACATGCCTCGCGGGAGTCCAGCTTCTCGAGCAGACGCTCTTTCATGCTAGTTGTCATAAAATCCCTTCACGGCCTCGATGACATCATCGAGCTGTGCGGTGGTGAGCTCCGGGTAAATCGGAAGCGATATGACTTCCTTCGCCGCCTTCTCGCTTTCGGGAAACGCACCCTCCTTGTACCCCAGGTACTCGAAGCACGGCTGCAGGTGCAGCGGCAGCGGGTAGTAGACCGAATTTCCTATGCCCCTCTCCTTGAGATGCGCCTGAAGCTCGTCCCGCCGCGGCACACGAAGCGTGTACTGGTTGTAGATGGACACATTGGCCACATCGATCACAGGCGTGCGAACGTTCGCATTGCCAGCGAACGCTGAATTGTAGTACTCCGCATTGCGCCGCCGGGCAGCACTCCAGCCTTCGAGATAAGGGAGCTTGGCCAGCAGCACCACAGCCTGAAGGGCGTCGAGCCTGCTGTTGTAACCAACTTCGTCGTGGTAGTACGTCTTCATTCCGCCATGAACTCGGAGGCGACGAAGGCGCGCGGCAAGAGATTCGTCCTGAGTCACCGCCATCCCGCCGTCACCGTATCCTCCCAGATTCTTCGACGGGAAGAAGCTGAACGTTCCGATTGTGGCCGCCTCTCCAGCGCGGACCGTGACACCGCCGATCTGGCGCGTCGCTCCGATGGACTGCGCCGCATCCTCGATCAGCGGGATTCCTGGAATCGCCGCCGCGATCGCGTCGATCGAGGCAATCTGACCGAAGAGATCCACCGGGATCACAGCCCTGGTCCGCGATGTGACCGCAGCAGCCGCCGCCTGTGGCGACAGATTGAAAGTGTCCGGATCAATATCGGCGAAAACCGGCCTCGCCCCGACGTTATGAATCGCCCCGGCGGTTGCGAAGAACGTGAACGGGGTCGTCACGATCTCGTCCCCACGGCCTACGTCGAGCGCGCGAAGCGCCAGCAGGAGCGCATCGGTGCCGTTCGCGCATCCCACCGCATAGCGGGTGTTCGACAGCTCCGCGACAGCCTGCTCGAGGCGCTCGACGGGTGGTCCAAGTATGAACGCCTGATCATCCACGATCTGCATCATTGCGCCGACAACGTCGTCGCGGATCGTGGCGTGCTGGGCGCGAAGGTCCAGTAGAGGAACGGCCATTTATCTGGTGATTGGCATAGCCTTTAAAGATGCCCTGGTCACACCTTGAGCGGCAGCGGCACGTCTCGTCCTGTCCTCGCCGATTCGTAGATCCCAAGGATCAGTTCGAGCGACTTTCGGCCCGCGCGCCCGTCCGTATCTGGCCCCGCGTCACCGCGGAGGACGGCAAGGACGTTCCTGTAGTACCCCTCGTGTCCGTACCCGTAAACATTGGGCGGATTGCTGTCGAGGCCGCGAGCCAGCAGGTCATCAGGATCCTCGTCGGCAAACTCCCAGTGTTCGACCTTGTTCACGGCCGTTCCGCCGATCTTCACGCTTCCCTTTTCGCCAAGAACGGTGATCGAGCCCTCCATATTCCTCGGATAGGTCAACATCGTGACTTCGATCACGCCGAGCGCCCCGGATCGGAACCGGAGGATGGCGACGCCGGTGTCTTCGGTCTCGATCTTCCTCGCGAGAGTGGCAGTTTTCGCCATGACGCTTTCCACAGGACCCATCACCCACTGAATGAGATCGACGTAGTGCGACGCCTGGTTCATGAAGGCTCCTCCGTCGAACTCCCAGGTGCCCCGCCATGGGGCCTGTTGATAATACTCGTCTGGCCGAGTCCATAACACAGTGCAGTTGGCCATGTAGAGGCGACCGAATCTGCCCTTGTCTATCGCCCGCTTGAGCAACTGCACCGGAGCGTTCAGTCGATTCTGCTTCACTACGAAGAGATGTACTCCCGCCGCGTCGCATGCCCGAACGAGATCGTCAGCTCCCTCGAGCGAAATCGCCATCGGTTTTTCGGTGACCACATGCTTTCCCGCTCGCGCGGCAAGAACGCCCTGGCCGGGATGCATTCCCGACGGCGTGCAGATGGCAACGACATCGCACTGCGCCTCGCCAAGCATCTTTTCATAGGACGTGTACCACGGAATCCCCAGCGGCTCGGCCACAGATCGCGCCCGGGTAGCATCTGGATCGCACGCGGCAACCATCTCGAGCCCGTCGATGCGCTTGATCGCTTCGACGTGATTGCCGCTGATCCGGCCGCACCCGACGAGCGCGACTCTGTAAGTCTTCGTCGAGTGGGCGGTCAACTCTGACTCACTCTCTCGATCGCTTCACCACGCGATTCATACACCGACCCGCAGGCCCCGCATCGGCCTGTGCCGGAGTCGGGAAGTCGCTCGCCACACTGGCACATCCAGCCGATTCGCTTTCCCGGTACGCCTACGACCAGGGCATACGCCGGCACATCCGATGTGACTACACTACCGGCTCCAACAAATGCGTATTCCCCAAGGGTGGCACCGCAGACGATCGTGGCATTCGCGCCGATCGTCGCTCCACGCTTGACGAGCGTCCGGCGGTACTCGCTCTTCCGAGACACGTGGCTTCGCGGATTCACGACATTCGTGAACACCATCGAAGGCCCGCAGAAAACGTCGTCTTCGAGCTCGACTCCTTCGTAAACCGACACGTTGTTCTGAATCTTCACGTTGTTGCCGATGCGCACGCCGTTCATCACGACCACGTTCTGCCCGAGCGAACACCTCTCGCCAATCACAGCACCACCGAGCACGTGACAGAAGTGCCATATGCGGGTACCGGCGCCCACCTGCGCGCCTTCGTCGACGTAGGCCGATTCATGAATCATGGGATCGCTGCCACCCGTCGGACCAATCACGCTGGCGCTCCTGCCGCGAGATCGGAATGCCATTCCTGAATGGATCGCACCGAAGGAGGGGTCGAGCGCATGGAATGGATTGCGTCGCAGGCCGCGCTCGCCGCCGAAATGGTCGTGGTATACGCGACGCCATGCGCGATCGCCGCCTGGCGCAGCGTGTAGTCATCCTGCTGGGCGTGCTTTCCAAACGGGGTATTGATCAGCAACTGCACTTCACTGTTCAGAATCAGGTCCACACCGTGGGGGCGTCCCTCATGCACCTTGAAAACACGCGAGACAGGAATGTCGCGTTCGCTGAGATACCTCGCAGTGCCCTCTGTTCCCAGCAGCTTGAATCCCATCTCGTGAAAGCGGCGAGCAATCGGCGTGATCGCTTCCTTGTCGAAATCGTTGACCGTCAGGAGAATCGTCCCGGTCTCCGGAAGCCGATTGTCCGCCGCCAGTTGCGCCTTCGCGAACGCGGTGCCGAACGTATCGGCGACACCCATCACCTCTCCCGTCGAGCGCATCTCGGGACCAAGGATGGGATCGAACTCGCGAAACTTCGTAAACGGAAACACAGCTTCCTTCACCGAGATGAAGCTCGGAATTATTTCTTGCGTGAACCCGATATCGACGAGCTTCTCGCCGAGCATCACGCGCGCGGCGAGGGCGGCCAGGGAAACGCCGATTGCTTTCGAGACAAAAGGCACCGTGCGGCTACCCCGCGGATTCACCTCGAGGACGTAGACATTGCCGTCCTTGATCGCGTACTGGACATTGAGCAGCCCGACGACACCCAGTGCCCTGGCGAATGCGACCGTATGCTGGCGCATCATCGCCATGTCTGCCTCGCCGATCAGATAAGGCGGCAGCACGCACGCCGAATCACCTGAGTGAATGCCGGCATCTTCGATATGCTGCATGATGCCGCCGATGACTACATCGTCTCCGTCGCTTATCGCGTCTACGTCGGCTTCGAACGCATCCTCGAGGAATCGGTCAATGAGCACCGGCCTCTCCTCCGACACTCGCACTGCTCGCTCGAAGTAATCCTCGAGAGATGCCGGGTCGTACACGATCTCCATCGCTCGACCGCCAAGCACATATGACGGACGAACCAGAACCGGGTACCCTATCTCCTCGGCTATGGCGATAGCCTCGGCAACGCTCGTCGCCGTGCCGTTCGGCGGTTGCAGCACGCCGAGCTTTCGTGCGATTGCGTCGAAGCGCCGCCGATCCTCGGCCGTGTCGATAGCGTCAGGCGATGTTCCGAGAATTGTCACGCCCGCCGCTTCGAGTCCGCGGGTGAGCTTGAGGGGAGTCTGCCCACCGAGCTGAACAATCACGCCCAGCGGTTTCTCGCGTTCGACAATCTCAAGCACATGCTCGAGCGTGAGTGGTTCGAAGTAGAGCTTGTCCGAGATGTCGAAGTCGGTAGAGACCGTTTCGGGGTTCGAATTGATCATTATCGTCTCGTATCCCCGGTCGCGCAGGGCGAGCGCCGCGCGAACACAGCAGTAATCGAACTCCACTCCCTGCCCGATGCGGTTGGGCCCGCTGCCGAGGATTACGACAGAGTCGCGGCCCGTGCGCGGTGCCTCGTCCTCCTCATCGTAGCTGCTGTACAGGTAGGGCGTTGACGACGGGAACTCACCGGCGCATGTGTCCACCATCTTGTAGGAAGGACGGACGCCGAGTTTCCATCGCAGCAGGCGCATCTCAGTTTCGGTGCGGCCAGTGAGATCTCCGAGTTGCCGATCGGAGAATCCCATGCGCTTCATCTGGCGCATGTCGGATTCCACCACTTCGGTCAGGCCGGCAAAATGTCGCTCGGCAAGCGAGAGCTCTTCCATCTGCGACAGGAACCATGGATCGATGTGCGTCAGCTCGTGGATTTCCGCTACCGACATTCCGGCGTCGAACGCGCGTTTTACCTGGAAGATTCGCTCGGGTGTCGGCTGCCGTAACGCGCCGCGAAGCGATTCGATGCTATCGTCGGGAAGCCTGTCGTCGCTGAGAAGTTGGCCCACTGCCCAGCCTGGACGCCCTGTTTCGAGAGCACGGAGACCTTTCTGGAGCGCTTCCTTGAACGTGCGGCCGATCGCCATCGATTCGCCGACCGATTTCATCTGCGTCGTAAGGTGGGGATTCGCCGCAGTGAATTTTTCGAAGGCGAATCGCGGGCATTTGACGACGACGTAATCGAGAACAGGCTCGAACGACGCGGGCGTTGTTCTCGTGATGTCGTTCGGGATTTCGTCGAGCCTGTATCCGACGGCGAGCTTGGTGCCGATTCGCGCGATCGGAAAGCCTGTCGCCTTGGAGGCGAGCGCGGACGATCGTGACACGCGGGGATTCATTTCGATCACGAACATTTCGCCGTCTGCCGGATTGACGGCGAACTGGATGTTGCACCCGCCGGCCTCGACTCCGATCTCGCGTATCACGGCGACGGCTGCGTCGCGCATTTTCTGATACTCACGGTCAGTGAGCGTCATCGCCGGAGCGACCGTGATCGAGTCGCCGGTGTGCACACCCATTGGATCGATGTTCTCGATAGAGCAGACGATTACGACGTTGTCTGCGCAGTCGCGCATCAGCTCGAGTTCGAACTCCTTCCAGCCGATCACGCTGCGCTCGATCAGGACCTGGCTCACGGGTGAGAGCTCGAGGCCGCGCCGGACGATCGCCTCGTATTCATCGCGATTGTAAGCGATGCCGCCGCCTGTTCCGCCAAGGGTGAACGCGGGGCGGATGATCGCGGGGAAATCCACGAGGTCGATAAGCTCGAGCGCTTCATCGAATGTCGTCGCAATCCCACCCTGGGGCACGGCGAGGCCGATGCGGCGCATTGCATCGGCGAACTGGCCTCGGTCCTCGGCCATGGCGATCGCCCGTGCGTCGGCTCCGATGAGCTCCACGCCGTATTTCTCGAGGACGCCGTTTTCGTGGAGCTTCATTGCAATGTTGAGCGCGGTCTGTCCGCCCATCGTGGGCAAAAGGGCGTCGGGGCGTTCCTTTGCGATTACGAGCTCGACGTACTCGGGTGTGACCGGCTCAATGTACGTGCGGTCAGCGAACTCCGGGTCGGTCATGATCGTCGCCGGATTCGAGTTCACGAGAATTACCTCGTAGCCCTCTTCCTTAAGTGCCTTGGCGGCCTGGGTGCCGGAATAGTCGAATTCAGCTCCCTGCCCGATGACGATGGGGCCTGAGCCGATGAGCAGAATGCGGTTGAGGTCGTTGCGGCGGGGCATCAGCTGGAAATCGAAGTCGAAATCATTTCAGGGACGTCAGGGGATAGAAGAACCGGTCACCACGGAGTCACGAAGGATCACGGAGGCTCACGGAGGACAGGAATCAAGGAAGTAAGGAATGATTCATTGCCTGAAAGAGTACCCGTAGGTGTTTTTAAAAAACAAAAGCAAATTGTTTTTCTTCGTGATCCTCCGTGATCCTTCGTGACTCCGTGGTGACCGGTTTTGATCCTCGAGCCCGTAAAAAAGAGAGGGGAGCACGAAACGGGCTCCCCTCTCTCGTCCGGCGGTGCAAGGAATCTACGCTGCCGAGACGCCGCGCGGGGCACGCTGGATCTTTCCGGCGTGGAGGCAGCGGGTGCACACCTTGATCTTCGTGATTTTGCCATCGATCACGATGCGCGCGACCTGGAGGTTGGGCTTCCAGGTGCGGCGGGTCTTGTTATTGGCGTGCGAGACGTTGTTTCCAAAGGCGACGCCCTTGTCGCACACGTAGCAGCGGCTTCTATTGATCGCCATTCTAGCTTACCAGTTCGATGCGGGCCATCTCTGCGCCGTCACCCTTGCGGTGTCCGGTCTTCAGGATGCGCGTGTATCCGCCGGCGCGCGAAGCGAACTTCGGACCGATTTCGTTGAACAGCTTGTCGTGCAGGTCAGACGACGGTCGTGCAGCGTGCCCGAGCGGGCCTTGGTTATCAGTCTTTCGACGAACGGGCGCAGTTCCTTCGCGCGCGCTTCGGTCGTCTCGATCGCGCCACGCTCGATCAGAGCCATGGCGAGACCTCTCATGAGAGCCAGCTTCTGCTCGGCGGTGCGCTTGAGCGAACGGCCCTTCTTGCGGTGACGCATCTCTCTCTACTCCTCGTCGTCGTCGGCCGCAGCCGTCGCGACGTTACGGTTGGGCGGAGTTCCGGCGTCGGTGATACGCACACCGTCCGGCGTCTCCTCGAACTTCATTCCGAAATTCAGCTTGTGCTTCTCGAGGAGATCGACGATCTCGTTGAGAGATTTCTTGCCGAAGTTCTTGACCTGCAGCACCTGCGCTTCCGTCATCTTGACGAGGTCGCCAAGGGTACGAATGCCTGAGTTCTTCAACGAGTTGACCGATCGCACGGAAAGCTCGAAGTCGTCGATCGGCGTGCGCAGATCGGTCGCGAGACGCTGAGCGTCGCCGCCCGCCATTTCGCCGCCGGCCACGAGGGGCGCGGATGAGTGCGAGCCGAAGCCCGCGAAATACTGAAAATGTGTCTGCGCGAGGGCGGCCGCATAGCTCACCGCCTCTTCGGGCGAGATGGTGCCGTTTGTCTCTACCGTCAGCGTCAGACGATCATAGTCGGTGCGCTGTCCCACACGGGTCTCGGCCACAGCGAAGTTAGCGCGGCGAACCGGGTTGTAAATCGAGTCGATGCGGACGACGTCTACGGGAAGGCTCTTGTCGACCGGGTGCTGGTCGGCTTCGACGTAGCCACGGCCCTTGTTCACGTACAGTTCGACGTTGATATCGCGATCGTCCTGGAGCGTGAACAGGTGATGACCGCGGTCCTGAATCGTTACGCCGGGATCGGCCTGGATGTCGGCCGAAGTCACCGCGCCGGACTCGCGCCGCGAGATGCGGAGAATTGCCTCTTCCTTGTCCTCGTCCAGAGCCAGCGTGAGGTTTTTGAGGTTGCCGATGATCTGGTGCACATCCTCGACGACTCCGGGAATCGTCTGATGCTCGTGCAGCACACCGTCGATGCGAATGCCCCACACCGCGGAACCGCGGAGCGATGACAGTAGCATGCGGCGCATTGCGTTGCCGAGTGTATGACCGAATCCGCGCTCCAGTGGCTGGAGGCGGAACTCTGCTGCGTTCGGATTATCGTCGCGCTTCGTCGCTTCGACTAGCTGCGGACGTACAAGTCCTTTGAGATCGATTGCGTTTGCCATTTTCGTATTAATTCCTCACGTCCTACCCCGCCCCTGGCGCGCGGTAAGCCCGTATGGGGAGCCAGGGTCCCCGGGGTCATCCTTGTAACAACCGAAAGGCGTGCTCTTCGCCATTCAGAAATGCGTGCTGTTAGCTATTTGCAACACTAGCTGATAGCGGTTAGCGAGCTAGGAGCTGAGGGCTAGTGTTGGTAACTGCTAACAGCTCGCTCTTTACTTCGAGTACAGCTCGACGACCAGTTGTTCCTGGGCAGCGATCGGGATGTTCGGACGGGTTGGACGCTCCAGCATTCTCCCGCTGAACGTGTCCTTGTCCACCGCAATCCACGAGAGCGGTGCGCCACGACTCGACTGGTCCATCGCAACCATCACCGAAACCTGCTCACGTGACTTCATGCGAAGCCGGACTTCCTCGCCCGGAGCGACTATGTAGCTGGGAATGTCCACCGACTTCTGATTGATCTCGAAGTGGCGGTGACTAATGAGCTGGCGCGCTGCCTTGCGGCTCGACGCGAAACCCATCCGATAGACAACGTTGTCGAGCCTGCTCTCCAGTGCTGCAAGGAGATTGTGTCCGGTAATTCCAGGCATCGTCGAGACGCGCTCGAAAGTGTTCCGGAACTGCTTCTCGCTCACGCCATATATGCGCTTGATCTTCTGCTTCTCACGCAGCTGCTTCGAGTACTCCGACATCTTGCGACGGCGGGCGGTCGAGGCGCCATGCTGACCCGGGGGCGTCGGACGACGCTCGACGGGGCATTTCTCTGTAAAGCACTTGGTGCCCTTGAGGAACAGCTTCGTTCCTTCGCGGCGGCACTGGCGGCAACTTGGTCCTGTATAGCGCATCGGTCAGACCCTCCGGCGCTTGGGAGGACGGCAGCCGTTGTGCGGAATCGGCGTTACATCCTTGATCGACTTGACCTGCAATCCGGCGGCAACGAGAGCCTGAATGGCTGATTCGCGACCCGAACCCGGGCCCTGAACGCGGACGTGAACGCGACGAACGCCGAGCGTGACCGCTTCGCGTCCGGCCTGCTCGCCGGCGACTGTCGCGGCGAACGGGGTAGACTTCTTCGAGCCCTTGAAACCCGCCTTGCCCGACGAGCCCCACGAGATGGTGTTCCCGTGCGCATCGGTGATGGTGATCGTCGTGTTGTTGAAGGTCGCGCTCACATGAGCCACGCCCTCCGCATCGATGATTCGCTTGGTCTTCTTTCCGGTAGCCATTTACTTCGTGACCTTCTTCTTGCCCGCGATCGCGCGGCGCGGCCCCTTCTTGGTGCGGGCGTTCGTGTGTGTACGCTGACCCCGGACAGGCAGGCCACGACGGTGGCGGGTGCCCCGATATGAACCGATGTCCATGAGACGCTTGATGTTCATCGCCACTTCCGTGCGCAAAGCTCCCTCGACACGGAAATCCTTTTCGATAGCCTGGCGCAGGCGGTTGGTGTCCGCGTCATTCAGATCGCGAACGCGCTGCTCGGAGTTGACCCCGGTCTCCTTGAGGATCCGCTGGGCAGTAGCCCGGCCAATTCCGAAGATGTAGGTAAGTCCGATCTCGATCTTCTTTTCGCGTGGAAGATCCACGCCGGAGATTCGTGCCATTTATCAGCCCTGCCGCTGCTTATGCTTTGGGTTTCTGCTGCAGATGATCCGAACCACGCCCTGGCGCTTGATCACCTTGCAATGTTCGCAGATCGGCTTGACGCTGCTCCGTACTTTCACAAAAAGCTCCTATGGACGCGCAAAGTCCCCGCGATTCTCGCGGAGAGGGAATTCAGAGTTAGCCTTTGAAAATACCGAGGGGCGGAAACGAAGTCAACTCAAGGAGATGGTCAAGGAGATGGTCTTGTGTCAAACGCCAATAGAAGTTTCACCCATTTGGCTTCTCTCTCCTGGGTGGACACAGGATTGAAGACTCGTGCGGATCTGAGGACCGGGTAATTGACGATCGACGACTGAGTGAGGATTGCGGACAAAGGCGCGGCGGGTAGTGCGCAGGCAGCGCCTACGGGATGGAAGGATTGTCGGCGTTCAGATTTGGTGAGCGGGATCTGCCCGAATCATATGATTTTCCTGGGATGTCACACAGCGTCATCTCCTCCGAGCTCTCCCGGGATCCGCTCGCGCGGATGCGCGCCTACCAACTTGCTCGCGAGCTGGTACCGGATGCATGGAAGGACGCGAAGGTGCTCAAGGCGGAGCCGATCACGGAGGAGATTGCGGGACAGCTTTACGCTGCCGCCTGTTCGGTTGCCGCGAACATTGCGGAGGGATACTCCAGAAGCTCGGGACGAGATCGGGCGAAGATTTTCGAGTATGCGCTCGGATCAGTTCGCGAAAGCATGGAATGGTATAGATCCGTGGACCCTGTGCTCGGCGAGGCGATTGCCCGGGATCGGCTCGACCGCTTGGAGGAAATGCGGCGCATGCTGCTGGCGATCATTCCCCGTGAACGCGGCCGATCCATGAAAAAGGGAGCCTGATGGCTTGCGCAGGACTGCCGGGGAGCATCCCTGGTTATCGAGTTAGGCGCTTTTAGTCCTCAAACCTCGCTCAGTCGTCGATCGTCAATTACCCGGTCCTCAGATCCGCACAAGTCTTCAATCCTGGGTCCTCAAAAAAAAAATCCACGATGCTCCGCATCCTGGAGGCCTTGAACACACGCTCGCCCCAGACGCCGACGGTCACTACCTGCATCGCGAGTGACCCGTTCGATCAACTTATTCGCCGGGCCGTTCCGCCCAACGGAGAGTAATTACGCACTGCTTGCCGTGCTGGAGCATCCCCCGTACGTTTGCCCCCCGTTTGTTTCATTGCCTGTTGCTGCAGACCATACCTTTCCAGAGGAGTTGCCGATGCGCCGGATTGCAATGCTCGGATGTGCCCTGCTTGTCGCTGGATGCAGTACCAAGGACGCACCACCCGGCGCCGATACCACGATGACAGCAGCACCCGCCGCACCTGCTGCAATGTCGCTGGAAGGCCTGGCAGGAAAATGGAACTTCAGCGTTATGGGCATGGACAATGACAGCACGCTCACGACTCACGTTCTCACGGCAAGTGCCGATCCTGCGGGATGGAGCTTCCTTCAGCAGAACGGCGAAAACGTGACCGTTCGCAACGTGACTGTCGCCGGTGACAGCATGACGAGCGTGGCGGGACCGTTCTCGAGTGGCGTGCGCTCGGGGATGCGCGTGAACGACCTGCGCACCACTTATCGTCTTAAGGACGGCAAGCTCGTTGGTGTCTCTACTGCGAGATACGAGACGACCGGCCCCGATTCGGTTCGGAAGTTCCGTCTCGAGGGCACTAAGCAATAGCTCCGACGTAAAAAAGGGCGCCGAGAAATCGGCGCCCTTTTTCACTGGATAAAAGATCTTTCTCAGACAGCTTCATCGTCGCGGTGCCTTCGTGCACCTCGCCGACGTCCGGTCCGCCGTCAAGCTTTGAGGCTCCGAGTCACTGCTTCCATCGCCGCCCTCGGATCCTTCGCAGCCGTAACCGCACGCCCCAGAACGAGATAACTCGCCCCAGCGGCCACCGCCGCCTCGGGCGTCACCACACGAGCCTGATCCCCCGGCGCATCCCCAGGCAACCGGATACCTGGCACCAGGAGCTTCAACGCATCTCCGTGACGCTTGTGAACCGCCTCCGCCTCCTGCCCGCTGCACACTATTCCATGCACACCCGACGACCGCGCCAGCTCCGCAAGCCGCAGAACCTCATGCTCGACGTCAACACGCTCCCTGCCCCACGCCTGGCCAAGCATCGCATCGTCAAGCGAAGTCAGAACAGTCACCGCAAGGACTCCGCACGCCGAGCCCGCTGCCTCCACCGCCGCATCCATCATTTTCGACCCGCCTGAAGCATGCACGGTCGCAAGCCGAACCCCCATCGCGGCCACCCGGCGCATCGCCCCCGCAACAGTATTCGGAATGTCATGGAACTTGAGGTCGAGAAACACGTCGCAACCGGTGTCCCGAAGCCACTGCAGGATATCCGCGCCGGACGCCGTGAAAAGCTCGCTCCCCACTTTGTAAAAACGGCACTTCTCGTCGAGCGTCTGAACAAGCGTCATCGCCCGCTCGGCATCGGGGAAATCGAGGGCCACTATTGGAATCGCAGTCAAGACGGCCACTCCAGCGAGCCAACAATTTCGCCGACAGACCCGACTCCATGTTTCGCAAACCAGTTTCTCATCTCTGAAACTAGTCGCTCCGGCGCTCGCGGATCGCGCAGCGCGGCAGTTCCCATCGCGACCAGAGACGCGCCAGCCATCATGTACTGAATGGCATCTGTCGCGGTCGTCACGCCGCCAACCCCAATGATTGGAACCCTGACGGCCCGACTCACCTTCCAGACCGCCAGCACACCGACCGGCAGCAATCCCATGCCGCTCACACCACCGCTCCCAAAACCAAGTGCAGGCCTGCGCAATTCGGTGTCGATCACGAGACCGGGGATCGTGTTGATGACGGTGATTCCGTCGGCACCCGCGTCCACCGCCGCACGCGCCGTATCCGCAACCGACTCCAGCACCGGGGACAGCTTCACAAACAGCGGACGCCTTGTCGCCGCTCGCGCAAGCTTCACCAATGCAACCAGCGTCTCGCGATCCGCGCCGAATTCCATTCCCCCTGCCCGCGTATTCGGGCAACTCACGTTCAGCTCGAACGCGTCAACACGCGCAACATCGTCCAGGGCCTCGACGACGGTTGCAAAATCTTCCACCGCACTCCCCACAACGTTCACTATCACTCGCGCCGAACGAAGGTTGCGGGATAGCCACGGAAGGTCTTCACGCTTCACCGCATCCAGACCGGGATTCGCGAGACCAACCGCGTTGATCATCCCCCCTTCGAATTCGGCGACCCGCGGCGACGGCGCTCCCTTCCTCGACTCCGGGCTTACCGCCTTCGTGACGAGCCCGCCGAGCGCGTCGAGATTCATCACGCCATTGAGCTCGCGTCCGTAGGCAGCGGTACCAGCAGCGAGAAGAACCGGGTTCTGGAATTCGATCGATGCCGCGCTGACGGTGAGTAACGGCGCGGCCAGACTCAAGGCGTGCCCGCGCCGATCCGCGCGTCGTAATGACCGAGGTACTCCAGCACCGACCGGGCGATACTTGCCGCGATCTCGCGCTGGTTTCCCCTGTCGTTCAGATATACAGCCTCACTGGGGTTGGTCCCGAAACCGATCTCAATCAGCACCGCCGGCATATACGATCCACGAAGCACCGCGAAATTCGCCTGCTGCACTCCGCGGTCCTTGCCCGGATGGAAACGCCTCAGGCCCTCCTGAATCGTCTCGGCCAGATCATTCGACTCACGCAAATGTTCGTTCTGCGCCATGTCGTTGATAATGAAGCTGAGAGGGTCTCCCTTGGGCGCGTTCGCCCCGGTTTCGAACTTCACCGCTTCGTTCTCCATCCGCTCGACGCGGCTCGCTTCCTCAGTCTTCGCCTCGGCGAGGAAATACGTTTCGTAACCCCGCTCTCTTGCGCCCGACGACCCGCGAGACCCCGAGGCATTCACGTGGATCGAAACGAAGAGATCACCCTTGTTTCGATTGGCGATCCGACCTCTGTCAGACAGGGCGATGAGCGTGTCGGCAGTGCGCGTCATGAGGACTTCGACACCGGAGTCGCGGAGCTCCTGAGCGACAAGTTTTGCCACGGACAACGTGACGTGCTTCTCGACGATGCGAGGCCCCTCACCAATTGGTCCAGACATGCCGTTGTCAGGACCGCCGTGGCCGGCGTCCACTACCACCATGCGACGCTGAGTGCGCCGCGGCCTCGTGGGCACAGCCACGTTCGGTGTGGACACCTCGGGTGTTGGCGGCTCGACACCGCGCCGAGCGAGCGTGGAAAAGATGCGGAGCTCGCGGTAGGCCCCGTCGTAGTTGAAGCCCGTTGCAAAACGGGGAATAATCGATGTCGCGAGCTGGTAGGGAACCAGGAATGTCCGACCGGAACGAATGGGCGGAAGAAAAAGCGGTACCACGTCGGCGTTGACGCGAACAAAAGGAACGCCTTCGGTGAACTCGATCCTGGCATCTCCGAGTGAGATTCGATATCGGCCCGCGGGTGCGTCGCCTGCTGTCCCGCCAAGGGCAACGGCCAGAAGGTCGGCGCGCAGGTACGACCCGGCGGTTGTCGCGATAATTGGTACGGTTCTCGTCGCCTCGGCCTGCCTGACCACGAGGTTCCCGGGCGCGGCCACCGAGGTCTGTAGAAAGAGAAGAACCGCGCCGATCACCTGGTTCTGACCGCCCGCTGCATATCCCGCTCGTCATCCCGTTTCTTTTCGTCGGCGCGCTTGTCGTACATCTTCTTGCCACGACCGAGCCCGAGCGCGACCTTCGCTTTCCCCCTGCTGAAGTAGAGCTCGAGGGGAACAAGAGTGAGCCCCTGCCTTTCCACAGCGCCGATCATCTTTCGGATCTCACGCTTGTGCAGCAGCAGCTTGCGGGTGCGCGTTGGCTCGTGATTGAAATGGCTCGCCTGCTCATATGGAGAAATGTGGAGGTTGAGGAGGTGAACCTCCCCATCCTTTACTATCCCATAGGCATCAGAAATGTTCGCCTTGCCATTCCGGAGCGATTTTACTTCGCTGCCAGTGAGCACGATGCCCGCTTCCCATGTGTCGGTGATCAGGTAGTCGTGGCGCGCCCGCTTGTTACGCGCGATCGATTTGCGCTCAGTTTTCTCCGCTGTCTCTGCCATGATGTATGACTTTCAACTTAGAGACGGTAGCCGGGTTGAGAAAGGGTTATCGCGTTGACTTCACTTTCAGCGCCGTCTAAGTTGGAATGACGATAGCCGAAGTGGTGGAACTGGTAGACGCGCTGGCTTCAGGAGCCAGTGGGTGCAAGCCCGTGGGGGTTCGAG